>CAMEMX010000209.1 GCA_945927915.1 uncultured Clostridia bacterium | reverse complement strand
GCGGGATCCTTGACGCAAAGCTCGAGATTCATCGGGACGATCACCTCATCCGCGCCATTGGCGACCGCCTGCTTTGCTTCGGCATACTTGGCAAAGGACGATGTGCTGCCTCCGGGCAGACCAACGATCGTCATGACCTCAACCTCCGAGCCCTTGAGCTCCTGCGCCGCAGGAGCAACGAACCACTGAGGTACGCAAACCGCGTCGCAATTCGCCGCAGCCGCAGCCTTGCAAGCAGCCTTCAGTTCGTCAAGCGTGGACCGGGGTTCCATGTGGACGTACATTTTTTTCATAGATTCGATCACACATCCTTCTGAAATAATTGTTTTAGGATCTTGCTTGAATCAGATACATCATACGACTTCTGCTTGATATGATTATTATCGTGAATCATCTGATGATTAGACTATATCAGCACTTATGCGGAAATGCAACAGTTATTTTTCAAAGCCAATGTAACAGACTTAAACTTTTCCGACTTCTTTTGTGATAATAACGAATCATCAACCTAAGAATCTGCAATGTTTTGCAGCAAATTCTTGACGCTTGTTATATGTCATTCTTGGTAAAAACGCCGATTTTTATGAAAGCGTTTACAACGGGCAGCCATTGAAGATCGACCTTTCCAACCGCCGCAGCAACACTTTGCAGATTTATTTTTTATTTCATCTGATGTTTATCGAAAAACATATTATTTTTATATTTGCTTTTTGGGCAGATATCGCTTATAATAGAGCCAGTAAGATATGAAAGGATCGAGGAGCATACCATGGAACGATTGAATTTTGGACAGGCGCAGCAGTATACCTCCCCCAATCCCTTTGCATTGGTAAGCACTTGCACGGCTGACGGAAGAAATAACCTGATGGCGTTGTCGTGGTGGACCTATCTCTCCAACCGACCAGCGACCGTCGGTGTTTGCCTGAGCAAGCGCGGTTTTTCCGGCAGTCTGATCGCTGAGCAGGGCGAATTTTGCCTCTGCGTGCCGGACGCCTCGTTACGTGAGGCAGCGCTGCGCTGCGGCACCTGCAGTGGGCGTGTCCATGACAAAGCTGCCGAATTTGGCATCGTGCTGGAACCGGCGGAGCTGGTCAAACCGATGCGGGTCAGCGCAAGCCACCTGGTGCTGGAATGCCGCCTGCTACAACAGGTGGAGGTCGCCGACCACATCCTGTATATCGCGGAGGTTCTCGGCTGCTACGGTAACGGTGATGCGCAGGGCCTTTATGCGATGGATGGCTACAGGCGTCTGAATACCGTGACGGAAATTTCCCGCTGAAGGAGGCCGCTATGCTTGCATATGTAAACGCCAAATCAAAAATTCTGAAATACATCAACGATTGCGGACTTGAGGCGGGCGACCGTCTGCCGACAGAGGTAGATCTTTCCAAGCAGCTTGGCATCGGACGGCTGAGCCTGCGCGAGGGGCTGAATGCGTTAAAATCCGAGGGCATCATTGTTTCCATGCAGGGGCGCGGCACCTATGTCGCCTGCAGCAGCACGCAGATCTCGGACACGCTGAACATGAACTATTCCGTCACGGAGATGATCCGCTGCAGCGGACACGAGCCGGGCAGCATCTACTTCAAGAAAGAGATCCTTCCGGCGGACAATATTGTTGCCGCCGCGCTCAGGATCGAGCCGGGTATGGACGTTTCCTTGTGTACGCGCATCCGTACCGCCGACCGTGTCCCCGTGGTTGTGACGAAGGACTATCTCTCCCCCGTTCTCGCCACAGCGTTCCTTGCGCTGAGCGCGCAGGACATCTCTCTCTACGATTTCATCGAGAAGAATTCCGTTTTTACCATCGGCTCCAGCATCACGGAGATCATTCCGGAATGTGCAGAGGAGGAACTGGCGGGAGCGCTCGACGTCCCGGTCGGCACACCGCTTCTGGAGCTGTGCGCAACCGTCAGCGATGTCTTCGGCACGCCGCTGATCTATGCGCGCGAATATTTCCTCGCCGACCGCTTCCGCTTTGTTGTCATGCGGGGTAAAAAATGAGCCGTCGTACATAGCATATATGCAAAACGACAAGAAACCGGTCGAAAGAAGGCGAGGCCTTCTTTCGACCGGTTTCGGTCAATATCAATTCTTTTCGATATCAATACAGCTTGGCGCCGGCGGGAATGTGCGGGTCGACCATCAGCAGATGGAGCTTTTCTTCTCCGTTTTCCGTGTGTACGGCGGAGATCAGCATGCCGCAGGATTCGATGCCCATCATCGGTCTGGGCGGGAGGTTCGTGATGGCGATGCAGGTCTTGCCAACCAGCTCCTCGGGCTCATAGTAGGCATGGATTCCGCTCAGAATTGTGCGGTCGGTTCCGGTTCCGTCGTCCAGCGTGAACTTCAGGAGCTTCTTGGACTTCTTCACCGCCTCGCAGGCCAGAACCTTCACAGCACGGAAGTCAGACTTGGAGAAGGTCTCAAAATCGACAAGATCCGCAAAGAGCGGTTCGATCTGAACGTTGGAGAAGTCAATCGGTTCGCTCTCGACGTCAGCCGGCGTTTCGGCTGCGGC
>CAMEMX010000208.1 GCA_945927915.1 uncultured Clostridia bacterium | reverse complement strand
GGAACTGCCGAAATGGTACAAGCCCGTTCGTTTGTGCTGTGCAGATTGCCGCGTCGGGCATTCGCCCTCCTCGCAATGACACGTCGGCGACTCTTTCGACGCGCTGAAAAAGCGCCGGGCGGGGGCCCGGCGCTTTCTGTGCGGTTTCGATCCCGCTCTTTATTCCGCGCTCTCGCGGACGACGGCCTTGCCGCCGACCAGATCCGCCATCACGAGCGCACCTTGGACGGCGACCTGACGGTCGAGCAGGTCGGTCAGGATGACCATGTCGCCGTCGCACTCGATGCGCATGACGTTCTGCATCAGGACATTTTCGGGCGCAACGTCGCCCTTATAAACGGTAGAAAGACACATAAGATTACCTCATTTCAGCGAAGCCAGCACGGCGGACAGGCGCAGGTTGCCCTTCTCGAACTCGGAGACGGCGGCAAGCACCTGCTCCGAGGCGGCGTGGTTGCCCAGCTCACCGAGCTTTTTGGCAAGGTCTGCCAGCTCGTGGGCGTGCGCGGCGTTGTGGTTGACCATGTACTGCATCAGCGCGACGGTCTCGGTCATCGGGTCGCAGCCGCCGCAGGTGCCGCACTCGTGCGTGCAGTCATGGCTGTGGTCGTGGTCGCCGTGGGCGCCGTCGTGCGTGTGGACATGGTCGCCGCCGTCGTGGCTGTGGACGTGGGTGTGCTCGTGGGTATGCTCCACGCCGTCATGGGTGTGGGCGTGGGTGTGGGTGTGCTCATGCGCGTCGCCGTCGTGGTGGCGGCAGACGGTGGGCAGGAGAGAAGCAAATGTCATAAAAGTGACTCCTTTCGGTTTCTATGGTGCTATTATACCCCCGGCGGGTCGGCTTGTCAATCGGTGACGTCGGCAGTTTTCAGCGGCACGACCGCGGCGAGCGCCGCAGGCGACGCCTCGATCTGCAGGCCGATGCGCCCGGCGCTGAAGCAGATCGTGTCAAATTGCATCGCGCTGCCGTGCAGCACGGTGGGGAACTGCTTTTTCATCCCGATGGGCGAGCAGCCGCCGTGGACGTAGCCCGTCAGGGGCAGCAGCTCCTTCTGTGGGAGCATGGAAAGCGCTTTCTCGCCGACCGCGGCGGCGGCTTTTTTCAGGTCGAGCGAGGCCGCGACGGGGATCATAAAAACATAGTGACCGCCGGACTTGGCGACGGTGACGAGGGTCTTGAAGACGCGTCCGGCGTCCTGCCCGAGCGCGGCGGCGACCTCCGTGCCGGACAGCGCCCCGCCGTCGTAGCTGTGGACGCGGTAGGCGATTTTTTTGCGGTCAAGCTGCCGCATGGCGTTGGTTTTTTCCATTGGTTTCCTCCGTTCCTTCCTCTTGCGCCGCAGCGCATATCGCGTGCGCAGCACATATCACGCGCGCAGCGTATATCGAAAATTCCGTCAGGAATTTATATCGCTAATATCGCTCTGCCGCGTCATCAGCACGACAGACTCGTCTGTAATTCGTTTCGGTGGGAAAATGATGCCGTCTGCTTCACAGCGAATACGATAAAATTGCTTTACCCAATCGGGCAATTTTTCGACATCATCCTTAATCTTAACAAGGGTTCTCTTTCCAACGCGTCTGTCCATATAAGCAAACACACGCAGTAGATAATTATCGGATTGGAGTGATGTTGCGATGTCTGTTTTGAGATAAATGGTCAAAGAGTTGATGAAGTCTGTTTCGCACAAAGTGCAGTTAGGCATCCACTTTTCCTTGGTAGCCACTACGTTTGCAGTTTTGTATGCTTGCAAGATACCTTCAAAGTCGAGCAACGCTGGAGGGACAAACGCTGAAGGGACATTATCCATTTTTCGGTATTGTTCTTCTATATCCTGCATCTGCTCATATTGATTAACCCACGAGAAAGCAACCATTTCTTTTTTGTTGTAGTTAATGGTCGCTCTACCGTAAGCATTGTGAACCTCATGATAACTGGTATAGAAATATGTAATTTTATCTTTGAGGGAATCGCAAAGCAAATCGCTCATTTGCTTTTTCAGCTTACTCCAAGACTTGTATTTACTTTTTTCCTCAGAAATCATCTTGGGTTTCTCCACACAATCGTCAGCTTTTTCCCTACTTAAACAAACAACGGATTCAATATGCGCGCAGCGGGGGAAGAGGTCGACGGCCTCGGCGGTTTGCAGGCGGTAGCCGCGCGCGGAGAGGAGCTTGACGTCCCGCGCGAGGGTCGCCGGGTCGCAGGAGACGTAGACCACCCGCGACGGGTGCATATCCGCGATGGCGTCGATGACGTCGGCGGACAGACCCTTGCGCGGCGGGTCGACGACGATCACATCGGGCAGCTCGCCCTCCTGCGCCAGCTTTTTTGCCGCCTCGCCCGCGTCGGCGCAGAAGAATCTTGCGTTTTCGATGCCGTTGCGGCGGGCGTTTTCCTGCGCGTCGCGGATGGCGGCGTCCACGACCTCGACGCCGACGGCGCTCTTTGCACGCCGCGCGAGGCAGAGCGTGATCGTGCCCGTGCCGCAGTAGAGGTCGAGCACGCGCTCCGTGCCGTGCAGGTCGGCGGC
>CAMEMX010000207.1 GCA_945927915.1 uncultured Clostridia bacterium | reverse complement strand
CGGTCGTCAAGCAGGTGCAGCTCGGAGAGCCATTTGACCGCCTCGTCCGCGTGCTCCTCCGTCTCGCCCTTCTGCACGAGGCGGTGGCGCAGCTCCTTTTTCGTGACGCTGGCTGCCGAGACGATGCGCACGGCGCGTTCCTTCGCAGAAGCCTCGCCGCCGGTCTCTTTGATGGAGTCCATCGCCGCATCCGGCAGCTCCATGCCGGCATACAGCCCCAGCTCCGCGATGGCGGCGGGCAGCATCAGCAGGCTCTCGCCGCTGTCAAAGCGCACACGCAGCTTCCCCTGCGGGGAGCGCGTGGGCTCAATGGCCTCAACCCTCATCAAAATCCTCTGCGGAGATGTCTACCGCCTTGGTCGCGGGCGCAGCCGGCTTTTTCGAGCGGGCGCTCTGCAGCTCCGCCAGATGCTCGCGCACCTTCTTTTCCAGCTCGTCGGCAAGCTCGGGGTGATCCGCGAGATACTGCTTCGCGTTGTCGCGGCCCTGACCGATGCGCTCGTCGCCGATGGAGAACCAGCTTCCGCTCTTGTTGATGAGCTCCAGCTCCACGGCCATGTCGAGAAGCTCACCGAACTTGGAGATGCCCTCGCCGTACATGATGTCGAACACCGCCTCGCGGAAGGGAGGCGCGACCTTGTTCTTGATGACCTTGACGCGGGTGCGGTTGCCGACGATCGAGCCGCCGTCCTTGATGGCCTCGATCTTGCGCACGTCCAGACGGACGGAGGCGTAGAACTTCAGCGCGTTGCCGCCCGTGGTCGTCTCCGGGTTGCCGTACATCACGCCGATCTTCATGCGGAGCTGGTTGATGAAAATGACGATGCAGTTGGTCTTTGCGATGGTGCCGGCGAGCTTGCGCAGCGCCTGCGACATCAGGCGCGCCTGCAGACCGACAAACGCGTCGCCCATCTCGCCCTCGATCTCCTGCCGCGGCACGAGGGCTGCGACGGAGTCGACCACGACGACGTCGATGGCGCCGGAGCGGACGAGCGCGTCCGTGATCTCGAGCGCCTGCTCGCCCGTGTCGGGCTGGGAGACAAGCATGGAGTCGATGTCCACGCCGATGGCCTCGGCGTAGGTCGGGTCGAGCGCGTGCTCGGCGTCGACGAAGGCGACCTCGCCGCCGCGCTTCTGCGCCTCAGCGACGACATGGAGCGCCAGCGTGGTCTTGCCGGAGGATTCCGGCCCGTAGATCTCGATGATCCTGCCCTTGGGCAGACCGCCGATGCCCAGCGCGGCGTCCAGCGCCAGCGAACCGGTGGGGATCGCGTCAATGTTCATCTCCGGGCGGTCGCCCAGACGCATGACCGAGCCCTTGCCGAAATTCTTTTCGATCTGGTGCAGCGCGGTTTCCAGCGCCTTTTTCTTATCCTCGGCGGGCGCGGGCGCCTCATAGGTCGTTTTTTTCTGTGCCATTGTCAGCCATCCTCTCTTTTTTGGGCAAGCACCGCCCGTGTAATGTCAGCAGTGTCCTTTCTCGTCTCGATGATCTCGTAGCCGCCGCGCAGCAGCAGGTCGCAGACGGCGTTTTCCTGCCCCATGCCGAATTCCAAGCACAGGTAACCGCCGGGGCACAGCGCGGACGAGAAATTGTCAATGATCGCGCGGTAAAAATCCAGCCCGTCCTCGCCGCCGTCGAGTGCAAGATGCGGCTCAAAATCGCGCACGGAGGGGTCGAGCGTCTTCATCTCCGCGCTCGTCACATAGGGCGGATTCGCGACGATCAGGTCGAACGTACCCAAGAATTCCTGCGCGGGCTTTTTTACGTCGATGGGCAGGCACTTGACCCGCGCGGCGAGCTTCAGATCCTGCGCGTTGCGCCGCGCCACGCGCAGCGCCGCCTGCGACACGTCGCCCAGCGTCACGCGGGCGTCCTTGACGCGCCTTGCGATGGCAAGGCCGATGCAGCCGCTGCCCGTGCAAAGATCCAAAATTCGCGGATTCTGCTCCAAAAACAGCGCCTTTTTGATCGCCAGCTCGGTCACGACGTTGGTGTCGTCGCGCGGGATGAGCACGTCGGGCGTGACGGTCAGGGTCATGTCGTAAAAATCCCACTGACCGAGGATATAGGGCATCGGTTCGCCCTTGAGATAGCGCTTGACGAAGGACTCAGCCAGCTCGCAGATCTCCTCCGAGGCATACTGCTCGCGGTCGGCGATCATCTGCTCGGCCGTCTTGCCGGAGGCCGCGCAGATCAGCTCACGGGCAACGTTGGAGGCAAATTGGCCCTCCTTCGGCAGCAGGGCCTTGCGCGCATCCAGATACAGATCCGCGTATTTTTTTACCATTTGTCACTGCCCTCCTGTTCCGGCAGCACGAGGGTCAGCGCCTCGATGCCAACCTCGATCATGGAATCGTCCGGTTCGTTCGTCGTTAAGTATTGCAGCCACATTCCAGGCGCGGAGAGCGCGTGCGTCAGCCAGTTGTCGTAGCGCCCGACGAGACGGTTGAACTCATAGCTGATGCCGACGACGAGCGGCAGGAGCAGCAGCTTCAGCGCCACGCGCAGCAGCGCGTTTAAGATGGCGGAGTCAAATTCCGGCGTGACCGGGCG
>CAMEMX010000206.1 GCA_945927915.1 uncultured Clostridia bacterium | reverse complement strand
GCCTCGATGGGGGTCATCGTCTCGACGTTCATCGCCTCCAGGCGCTTGCGCAGGGCGTCGTTTTCCATGCTCGTGATCGAAATTTGGTCGCTTGCGGCGACCTCGACGGTGCGCACGGGCGCGCCGTTTTCCAGCTCGCGCAAAAGCTGCCTTGCCCGCGTGACGACCTTTTCGGGCAGCCCCGCCAGCTTGGCGACCTCGACGCCGTAGGAATCGTCCGCCGCGCCGGGCACGATCCTGCGCAAAAACACGATGTCGCCGCCGCGTTTTTTGACGGCGATGTTGTAATTCTTCACGCCGCCGATCTCGCGCTCGATGCCGGTCAGCTCGTGGTAATGCGTGGCAAACAGGGTCTTCGCGCCGAGGCGCTTTTTGTCCGTGACGTATTCCAGCACGGCGCGGGCGATGGCCATGCCGTCAAAGGTGGACGTGCCGCGGCCGATCTCGTCAAGGATCAGCAGGCTGCGCGCCGTGGCGTGGCGCAGGATGTCCGCGACCTCGGACATCTCGACCATGAAGGTCGATTTGCCCATCGACAGGTCGTCCGACGCGCCGATGCGCGTGAAAATGCGGTCAACGATGCCGATGTGCGCCGACTTCGCCGGCACGAACGAGCCGATCTGCGCCATCAGGACGATGAGCGCGACCTGGCGCATATAGGTGGATTTTCCGGCCATGTTCGGGCCGGTGATGATGGCGGTGCGGTTTTCGCCGCAGTCGAGGGCGGTGTCGTTCGGGACGAACAGGCTCGCTTTCAGCACCTGCTCGACGACGGGGTGCCTGCCCTCGCGGATGACGATCTCCTCGGAGACGTCGACCTCCGGCTTGCAGTAATTCTGCCGCACGGCAAGCTCCGCGAAGCTCGCCAGCACGTCGAGGCAGGCGACCGCCCGCGCCGTGCGCTGGACGCGCTCTGCCTGCAGCGCCAGATGCTCGCGCAGCTGGGTGAACAGGTCGTATTCCAGCGCGGCGATGCGGTCCTTTGCCGTCAGGATGGTCGATTCCAGCTCCTTCAGCTCCGGGGTGATGTAGCGCTCGCCGTTGGCAAGCGTCTGCTTGCGGATGTAGCTCTCCGGGACAAGGTCGACCTGCCCCTTCGCCACCTCGATATAGTAGCCGAACACGCGGTTGTAGCCCACGCGCAGGTTTTTGATGCCGGTTTTCTCCTTTTCCTCCGCCTCGATGCGCGCCAGCGTCCCCTTGCCGCCGGAGACGATGTCGCGCAGCTCGTCCAGCTCCTTCGAGTAGCCCGCGCGGATCAGGCCGCCCTCGCGGACGGTGAAGGGCGGGTCGTCGTCGATGGCGACGGCGATGCGCCTGTGAATGTCCTCCAGCACGTCCAGCTCGTCCAGCACGACGCCGAGCAGGGGCGCGTGAAACTGCTCCACCGCCGCGCGCAGGGCGGGCAGCGGCTCACAGCCGAGCTTCAGCGCCAGCAGGTCGCGCCCGTTGGCCGCGCCCGTGACGATGCGCGCCATGACGCGCTCCAGATCCGAGACGGTGCGCAGGGTGTCCTGCAGGGCGTCGCGTTCGGGGTTGTGCCGCGTCAGCTCCTCGACCGCGTCGAGGCGCATGGCGATGCGCTTCGGGCTGAGCAGCGGCTTTTCCAGCCAGCTTCTGAGCATCCGGCTGCCCATGGCGGTCTTCGTGCGGTCGAGCACCCACAGGAGGCTGCCGCGCTTTTCCCCGCTGCGCAGGGTCTCCGTCAGCTCCAGGTTGCGCCGCGCGGTCAGGTCAAGCTCCAGAAACCGCCCGTGGACGTAAAATTCCAGCGTGCGGACATGGGTCAGGCTGACCTTTTGCAGCTCCCGCAGCGTCCGCAGCAGGGCGCCGGCGCTGCGCCAGACTTCTTCATAGCTCGCAAGGCCGAGGGCCTCAAGGGATTTTCCGAACTGCTCGGTGACGAGCTGCGCGGTCGCGTCCGGCTCAAAAAGCTCCTGCGCGCCGAGGTCGGCGCAGCAGTTCAGGCGTTCGCGCAGCGCCTCGGTCAGCGCGTCGTTATTCGCGGCGTCGCCCCCGCGCAGCACCTCCGACGGTGCGAAGCGCCCCAGCTCGGAGATCACGCGGTCGACGGCCTCATTGCCCTCGGCAAACGTCGCGTAAAACGCACCCGTCGAGACGTCGCAGAAGCTCAGGCCGTAGCGCCCGTTCTCCCCGAACACGCACGCGAAGTAGTTGTTCCGGCTCTCGTCGAGCATCGAGCTTTCGACCACGGTGCCGGGCGTGACGATACGGGTGATGTCGCGCTTGACGAGGCCCTTGGCGAGGGCGGGATCCTCCATCTGCTCGCAGATAGCGACCTTGTAGCCGCGCTGGACGAGACGGGCGATATAGGCCTCGGCGGAGTGGTACGGCACGCCGCACATGGGCGTCTGCTCCGATTTTTCCTTGCCGCGGTCGCGGGTGGTGAGGGTGAGGTCAAGCTCCTTCGAGGCCAGACGCGCGTCGTCGGAGAACATCTCGTAAAAATCGCCCAGGCGGAAAAACAGGATGCAGTCCGGGTGCTGCTCCTTGATCTCAAGATATTGCCGCATCATGGGCGTCAGCTCGGCCATATCAGCTTCCTCCGTTTCGTCTGTATTCGCATCAGCGAACGTTTATTCTGTAGGGCGGGGGCA
>CAMEMX010000205.1 GCA_945927915.1 uncultured Clostridia bacterium | reverse complement strand
TTATCCCTGCGGGGTGTTTTCCTCCGCCATTTTCGACACCATGTCGAAAATACGCACGAGGGTATAGTCGAACTGCGCGGGATAGGTCTCACACAGCTCGTTGATACGCTCCGAGACGCCGTCGTTGACCGCGTCCTCCCGCGCCGTGTCGAGCCACGCGCGCGTGCCGGTCATCTGGACGAAATACATGATGTGGAAGCCGAATTCCGTCCGGACGATGCCCGTATCGCCCGCGACGCGGCCGTCGGCAAAGCACCAGTCGCTGAACGGCTCGACCATGGCGTTCGTGGCGAAGTCCTCATACAGGCCGCCCGTCTCCTTCGAGCCGGGATCGTCCGTGTATTCGCCCGCCAGCTCGGCAAAATGCTCTTCGGTCGGGTCCTGCTTCCACAGGTCGTAGACCTCGTTGGCTTTCTCCTCGGCGGCGGCCCACTGCTCCGCCGTCCAGTCGTTCAAGGTCGCGTCCTTCTCGCCCTCCGGGGCGATGAGGATGTGGCGCACGGTGACGTTGTTCTTCTTCTCGATGCGGCTTTCGGCGTAGGTTTCGGCGTTTTCGTCAAAATACGCCTCTGCCATTTCGTCGGTCATGCCGTCGGTGACGGCGGTCTTGATCTGCTCGTAATAGTCCATCGCGGCATAGAACGTCCGCAGATAGTCCTGATAGTCCTGCACGGTCACGCCGTCGCCGAAGTTCGCCTTGATGTAGGCGTCCGGGCTGTCATAGCCGGCCTCGGCGGCCTCGGCGGCAAAGTCGCCGTCGGGCGCGGCGATGTCTGCGATCATGGCCTCGTCGTTCTCGGGCAGGACGTAGCCCTCGGCATAGGCGGCCTGCGCCAGCGCGTAGTTCTCGTTAAAGTGCTGCGCGGCGGCCTGCAGGAAATACTGCTCCCACGTCGTCTGACCGTCGATGCTGGTCTGCTCCGCCAGCGGCTTCGACGAGTCGAGGCCGAAGTAGATCGCGTAGGCGCCGTAGTTGCTCATAAAGCCGTAGAACTCGATCCAGTAGCAGATCTGCAGCATCCGGTTGTTCAGCAGCGGCTGGCCTTCGGCGTCCACGGCGACGACGGCGGTCATGATCTCGTCGTCCGGCGAGGCGGTGGTGATGGCGTAGTTGCTCATTGCGGTGACGCTGTTTTCACCGTAATGCGTTTCTACGGGCGGCTGGGTGGGCTGCTCGGACGGTGCGCTCTGATCGGAGGAGGCGCAGCCGGCAAGCAGCGACAGGAGCATCGCGCCCAGAAGCAGCAGGGCGATATATCGTTTTGTCTTTCTCACAGGGTTTCTCCTTTGCTGAAATGTTGCTCCCATCATACCACGCTTTTCGACCGGGCGCAACGGGAAAATGCTGCATTTACACATTATTCATACAAAGGATACTTCTCCGTCAGCGCGTCGACGGCGCGGCGCACCTTCTCGCGCGTGCCCTCAAAATCGGCGGCGGTGTCGTAGATGCACTGCGCGATGACGCGCATATCGTCCTCCTTCATGCCGCGGGTGGTCGCGGCGGCGGTGCCGATGCGCACGCCGCTGGTGACGAAGGGCTTCTCCGGGTCGTTGGGGATGGCGTTTTTGTTGACGGTGATGTCGTTTTCGCCGAGGCGGAGCTGCAGCTCCCTGCCCGTGATGTGCAGCGGACGCAGGTCTGCCAGCATCAGGTGGTTGTCCGTGCCGCCGGAGACGAGGTCGAAGCCCTTTTCCAGCAGGGCGCTCGCCAGCGCCTGCGCATTTTTGACGATCTGGTGGGCATAGGCGGCAAATTCCGGCTGCATCGCCTCGAGGAAGCAGATCGCCTTCGCCGCGATGACGTGCATGAGCGGGCCGCCCTGCGTGCCGGGGAAGACGGCGGCGTTGATCTTCTTGGCAAATTCCTCCCTGCCCATGATGATGCCGCCGCGCGGGCCGCGCAGGGTCTTGTGCGTGGTGGTGGTCACGATGTCGGCATAGGGCACGGGGCTCATGTGCGCGCCGCCGGCGACAAGACCCGCGATGTGCGCCATGTCAACCATCAGAAGCGCGCCGTTTTGGTGGGCGATGTCCGCGAAACGCTTAAAGTCGATGGCGCGGGGATAGGCCGACGCGCCCGCGACGATGAGCTTCGGCTTGTGGAGCTCCGCCAGACGGGCGACCTCGTCATAGTCGATGCGGCCCGTGTTCGGGTCGACGCCGTAGGACACGGCGTTGTAGACCTTGCCGGACTGGTTGGCGGGCGCACCGTGGGTCAGGTGACCGCCGCTGGCGAGGTTCATGCCGAGCAGGGTGTCGCCGGGCTGCAGCAGCGCGGCATAGACCGCCAGATTCGCCTGCGCACCGCTGTGCGGCTGGACGTTGACAAATTCCGCGCCGAAGAGCTGTTTTGCGCGGGCGATGGCGAGGCGCTCGACCTCGTCGACGACCTCGCAGCCGCCGTAATAGCGCTTGGCGGGCAGACCCTCGGCGTATTTGTTGGTCAGCACCGTGCCCATGCAGGCGATGACGGCGCTCGAGGCGATGTTCTCCGAGGCGATCAGCTCGATGCAGCGGCGCTGCCTGCGCAGCTCGCCGCCCAGGAGCGCACCCAGCTCCTCGTCAAAGCGCGATACATATTCAATATTGGGGGCAAGCTCGGAAATGGTACGCATGGCAGTTCCTCCTATGATATAACGAATAGTGA
>CAMEMX010000204.1 GCA_945927915.1 uncultured Clostridia bacterium | reverse complement strand
CGCGATGGAGCCGCAGCCGCTGTAAAACGGAGGCAAAGCCATGTATTTTTACGGTTTCGATGTCTATTATCTTCTGCTCGTTCTGCCCGCGATGCTGTTCGCTCTGTGGGCAAACGCTCATGTGAACAGCACCTTCAAGCGCTACAGTCAGATGCGCAATGCGCGCGGCATGACGGGCGCGGACGCGGCCCGTGCCGTGCTGGCGGCCAACGGCGTGACCGGCGTGCGCATCGAGCGCGTCTCGGGCAACCTGACCGACCATTATGACCCGCGCGACAATGTCATCCGCCTGTCCGACGGCGTCTATGACGCAGCGACGCCTGCCGCCGTCGGCGTTGCGGCGCACGAGGCCGGTCACGCGGTGCAGTACGCGACGGACTATGCGCCGATCAAGATCCGCGCCGCTATCGTCAACGTGACAAACATCGGCTCGAAGCTGTCCATCCCGCTGATCGTCATCGGCTTGCTTCTCATGTCGATCCGCAGCCTCGCGGCCTACAGCGACTTTTTCTACTATGTCGCCCTGTTCGGCGTGCTGTGCTTCGGCCTGTGCGTGGTGTTCCAGCTCGTCACCCTGCCGACGGAATACAACGCCAGCAGCCGCGCAAAGCAGGCCATCGAGCGCTGTAACCTGCTCACGCTTGACGAGCAGGCGGGTGTGAAAAAGGTGCTCTCCGCCGCCGCGCTGACCTACGTTGCGGCGCTGACGGTCGCAATTGCAAACTTCCTGCGCCTGTTGATGATCGTCGGCCGGCGCAGAGACTGACCCGAAGTAAACAACGCGCCCTGCTGCCGCAGGGCGCGAACTTTGTATCTTTCCGAAGGAGCTTCTATGGCAAATCTGTTTGACTATCTTTTATGGCGCGGCGACCTGCCGTTCAGCGCGGTGGCCTTTAACGAGGTGGACGGAATGATCCTCGCCCGCTTTGCCTATGCCGACTTGGAAAACGCCGAACCGCTGCGGTGCAACGAGGCGACGCTCGGCGCAGTCGCGCAGGCGCTCGCGGAGAAAAGGACGCAGGAGACGGACGACACCGCCCTGCTGCGCGCGCTGGCAAACAGCGAACGCTTCAGGGATCTGCGCCTGTGTGACTACGAAAACCGCTTCGACGCGGAAACGCAGACGCAATTTTCCGCCGTCACCGTCCGTCTGACGCAGGCGCTGTCCTATCTCGCGTTTCGCGGGACGGACACGACGCTCGTCGGCTGGAAGGAGAGCTTTAACATGGCGTTTCTCTGCCCCGTTCCCTCGCAGCGGGCGGCGGCAGACTATCTCGCCCGCGCCGCGGAAAAGCCGGGCAGGTTCCTGCTGGGCGGGCACTCCAAGGGCGGAAATCTCGCGGTCTATGCCGCCGCCGTCTGCCCGCCGGAGGTGCGGGAGCGGATCGAGGCGGTCTATAACTACGACGGTCCCGGCTTTGAGGCAAGCGTGCTGCAAAGCGCGGGCTACCGGGCGATCGTGCCGCGCGTGCATACCTTTGTGCCGCAGTCGAGCATCGTCGGGATGCTTCTGGAGCACGAGGAAAATATCACCGTCGTCCGCAGCACCCAGACAAACGGCATACAGCAGCACGACGTCTGCTCGTGGGAAGTCCTGCCGCGCGGTTTCCTGTGCGCGGAGGAACGGACGAGCAGCAGCCGCTTCATCGACGCGACGGTGAGCGCCTGGCTGGACGGGATCGACCACGCGCAGCGCAAGCGCGTCATTGACACCGTCTACGCGGCGCTGGAGCAGACCCACGCGCAGACCCTGCAGGAGCTGGGCGAAAACCGCTTCGCGGCGCTCAAGGCCGTGCTCCGTGCGGCGCGGCATTTTGACGACGAGACGAAAAACGCGGTGACGCAGACGCTGCGCCTGCTGATGCGCAGCGTGCAGAAGGAGCTGCCGACGCTCCGGCGAAAAAACAATTAAGCGGAAGCCCATGAACGGGTTGCGTAGGTCATTCGCATCTTCCTCCTTTATATGTTAGTTTTCGGAAAAGGTATATAAAAAGCCCGTTTTCTCTGATGTCAAGAAAACAGGCTTTTTTACGGTATGGAATTGGTTGCTGATTTGGATGCCTTTGGCTTATGCGTAGAGGAAGTAGATAAGGTAAGTATCATCCGTCGCATTGTAGACGATGTATGCGCGGCAAGAACACTGGTAACCATTCTCGCCACGAATACCGATCAAATTGTTCTTACAGGAAAGTGCGCCGGCCATTGTTTCCTGTTCAAGCCATTCCTGGCCACCGATGCGACCAATACTATCACCCCATGCATAGGTCGGCGGATAATAGCCGGCGTTTTCAGGGGTCAGACTGTAGTCGATGCACGCAAAGCCGAGGGAGAGCGCGTAAGCATTGGCCTTCTCCATTGCAGCATTGATATCATACACTTGCTTAACGGGATCGGTGTAGCTGTCCTTGTAGCTATACCAGCAGCGGTCACAGGTATGCTTGGTGTAGCCCTGCTCGGTGGAAGTCGGAGCTACCACCTCGTCAATGAAGTGATGGCCAAGAGCGTCGGTGTAATTATCGTTATAGCTGTCGCCGCAGGAGCAAGTGTGCTTCGTATAGCCCTTATCGTTACAGGTCGGAGCTACTACCGTTGCAGTGTAGCTGTGCTGATGGGGCGGGTCGGTCGGCTGCGGCTGGGTCTCGCTCGGCTCGGTCGGCTGCGTGCTGGGTTCGGTCTTCTCCGTGC
>CAMEMX010000203.1 GCA_945927915.1 uncultured Clostridia bacterium | reverse complement strand
GATGTGATCGCGGCCGTGGCGACGGGCAAGGCGCCCTGCGCCATCGGCATCCTGCGCCTGTCCGGCGCGGGCTGTGCCGCCGTGGCCGACCGCGTTTTTACCCTTGACCGGGGCGGCAGTCTGGAAGACGCGCCGAACCGCAAGCTGCTTCTGGGCAGGCTCTATGACCGCTTCGGGCGCATGATCGACCAGGCGATGGCGGTCTATTGCCGTGCGCCGCACAGCTACACCGGCGAGGACACCGTGGAGCTGCAATGCCACGGCTCGCCCGCCATGCTTGCCGCCGGATTGGAGGCGCTTTTGGCTGCCGGTGCGCGGCAGGCGCTGCCCGGCGAGTTTACCAAGCGCGCCTTTCTCAACGGTCAGCTCGACCTGACGCAGGCCGAGGCCGTCATCGACCTCATCGACGCCGAGACCGCCGACGCCGCCGCCAACGCCGCCGGACAGCTCGGCGGTGCGCTCCGGCGCGAGATCGAGCCGATCTATGACAGCTTGACCGACCTTTGCAGCCATTTTCACGCCGTTTTGGACTACCCCGACGAGGACATCGAGGACTTCGGCCTCGACGAGCTGGCAGGGACGCTGCGCGCAGCCGCCGGAAGGCTGGACACCATGCTTGCCAGCTTTGAGCACGGCGCGCACCTCAAGCACGGCGTCAAGGCGGTGCTGCTGGGCCGTCCGAACGCGGGCAAATCGTCCCTGCTCAACGCGCTGGCGGGCTATGAGCGCGTGATCGTTACCGACATCGCCGGAACGACGCGCGACACCGTCGAGGAGCCGGTGCGCCTCGGACGGGTGCTCCTGCGCCTGACGGACACCGCCGGCATCCGCGAGGCGGGCGACCGCATCGAGGCGCTCGGCGTCGAGCGCTCCGAGCGCAGCGCGAGGGAGGCGGAGCTTGCCATTTTTGTGTGCGACGCGTCCGAGCCGCTCAATGACGAGGATCGCCGCGCGATGGACTTGGCGCTGCGTGCGCCGCGCGCCGTCGCCGTGCTCAATAAGTCCGACCGCACGCCCTGCGTCCGCGCCGACGAGCTGCCGTTTGCGCGCGTCGTCTCCCTCTCGGCGCAGACGGGCGAGAATCTGAGCGCCCTGACCGCCCTTGTTGAGGAATGGTTCGCCGGGGACGGGCGCTGCGACGGCTCCGTGCTGACCAACGCACGCCAGTTCGGCGCGATCAAGCGGGCGCATGACGCCATCGCGCGTGCCGAGGCTGCTTTGCTGCGCGGTCTGACGCCTGACGCCGTCCTGACCGACGCGGAGGAGGCCATGCAGGCGCTCGGCGAGGTCACGGGCCGCACCGTCCGCGAGGACATCACCAACCGCATTTTTGAACGCTTTTGCGTGGGGAAATAGCGGAAGCTCTGAACAAATCGACTGCGGCGGTCGGCGGATCTTTTGCCGGCCGCGCTTGCAGATTGATTCAGAGCTTCCTGAGGAAAAGAATGATTATGCGTACTGTGAAGGAACTGCCGCAGGGCTATGCGCAAAAAGATTATGTTAACCTGAACGCCCGCACCGCGAACCTCGTTTCGTTCCTGCTCTACGCGGCGCTGCTGGCGCTGGGCTGGTTCTGGCGCGGCTTTGGTGCGCTGAGCGCCCTGCAGCGCGACGGAATGACCTATTATGCGCTCTTTGCGCTGGCGCTCGTCGCGGCGCTGCTGGCCTTTTCGTGGCTGCACCAGCTCACGCATGCGCTGGCTCTGCGCCTGCTCACCGGTGCCGCGCCGCTCTTTGCGCGCAGAGGCTTGCGCCTGTTCGTCGGCAGCGGGGCGTATCTTTGCCGCCGCGACGCGGTGCTGGCGCTGCTGCTGCCGCCGCTTTTCTGGCTGGCTGCCGGCGTTACTGCGTGTGCGCTGACGGACGGCGTGTGGTTCTGGCTGGCGATGACCGCGCTGCTGGCCAATTCCGGCGGCGCGGCGGACGATTTTTATTTTGCGCTTTGCGCCCTGCGCGCGCCGGGGACCGCGCTCGTGCAATACCGCGGCTATGCCGCCGGGATCTTTACGGAGGAATGATGGAAGCAACACTCAGGGAAGAATGCGCCCGTCTGGGCGTCGCGCTGACGGACGGGCAGGCCGCGCGGCTTTGCGCGTTCGGGCAGGCGCTGCTGGAGCAGAACAAGGTGATGAACCTGACCGCCATCACCGAGCCGCAGGCCGTGGCGCGGCTGCACTTTGCCGACTGCCTCGCGCTTCTGAACGCGGCGGAGTTCAAAAACAAATCGGTCATCGATGTCGGCTGCGGCGCGGGCTTTCCGGGCGTGCCGCTCAAGCTGGGCGAGCCGAGCATCGACCTGACGCTGCTCGACAGCCTGCAAAAGCGCATTTTGTGGCTGGACAGGACGCTCAACGAGCTGGGCGTTTCGGCGCATTGCGTCGCCGCCAGAGCCGAGGAATACCCCCACAGGGAGCAATTTGACATTGCCGTTTCGCGGGCGGTCGCGCGGCTGAACGTGCTGGCGGAGCTGTGCCTGCCGTTCGTGAAGGTCGGCGGGTGCTTCCTTGCGATGAAGGCCGCCGCGGCAGAGCAGGAGCTGGACGAGGCAAAACGTGCCGTCGCGCTGCTCGGCGGGAAGCTGGAAAAAACCTATGAATACGAGCTGGACGGCGCGTGCCGCCGTGTCCTCGTCTTCCGCAAGACGAAGCCGACGCCGAAGCAGTACCCCCGCCGCTTTGCCAAGATCAAGCAGCAGCCGTTGTAAT
>CAMEMX010000202.1 GCA_945927915.1 uncultured Clostridia bacterium | reverse complement strand
CTCTTGCCGGGGGTCTGATAGTCCACGCCGAGCAGCTCCGTCACGGTCGCGGCGATGTCCGCAAAGCTCGTGCGCGTGCCGAGGTTGACGGGCTTGACGCGCTTGCCCGCGATCAGCAGCGGCACATATTCGCGCGTGTGGTCGGTCGTGGCGGTATAGGCCGGGTCGCAGCCGTGGTCGGCGGTGATCATCACGATGTCGTCCTCGCCCAGCTTCTGCATGAAATCGGCAAACCACGCGTCAAACTCCGTCAGCGCGGCGGCGTAGCCGTCGATGTTGCGGCGGTGACCGTAGAGCATATCAAAATCGACAAGGTTGATGAAGCACAGGCCGTGGAAATCGCGGTCGGCATAGGCCATGGTCTTGTTCAGGCCGTCGGTGTTGCCCTTGGTGTAGGTGTACTCGGTCGTGCCGCGGTGGGCGAAGATGTCATAGATTTTGCCGACGCCGATGGAGTCGAGCCCGGCGGCCTTCACCGCGTCGAGCATCGTCTCGGCGGGCGGCTCGAGGGAGAAGTCGTGGCGGTTGGCCGTGCGGGTGAAGCCGTCTTTTTCGTTGCCGACGAAGGGGCGGGCGATGACTCTGCCCACGCCGTGCTTGCCGACAAGGAGCTTGCGTGCGATGCGGCAGTATTCATAGAGCTGCTCCGGCGGGACGAGCTCCTCATGCGCGGCGATCTGGAAGACGGAGTCGGCGGAGGTGTAGACGATCAGGTCGCCCGTGCGCAGATGCTCCGCGCCGTACTTGTTGATGACCTCGGTGCCCGACCACGGGGCGTTGGCGAGGACACCTCTGCCGGTCGCCTCGCGGAAGGGCTTGAGAAGCTCCTCCGGGAAGCCGTTGGGGTAAGTGGGCAGCGGATCGGGCGAGACGAGGCCCGCAATCTCCCAGTGACCGATGGTGGTGTCCTTGCCCATGGACGCCTCCTTCAGGCGGGCGCAGGCGCCGGTCTGCCGCTCCGCCTTGGGCAGGTAGTCGACATTGTCAATGTTGCCGAGACCGCAGGCGAGCATATTCGGGATGTGCAGCTTGTCGGACGTCGAGCAGCTTTTCAGCGTGTTGACGCCGTAGTCGCCGAACGAGGCGGCGTCGGGCATCTCGCCGCAGCCGCAGGAATCGAGAACGAACAAAAATACGCGTTTCATAGGTTTCTCCTTCTGTAAATTTTCCGCGCGGAGGGCTTTGCTCCCCCTCCGCAGAGGTCAGCTTAGGGGCGGACAAGCGCCGTCCGCCCCCAAGCATGGTAAATGTATTATTTTTCGAGCTTGACCGCCGTCTCCAGCGCGACTTCCATCATCTCGTGGAAGGAGGTCTGGCGCTCCTCGGCGGGCAGCGCCTCGCCGGTGAGCATATGGTCGGAGATCGTGCAGATGCACAGCGCGTTCTTCTTCCAGCGGGCGGCGGTCATGTAAAGGCCGGCGGCCTCCATCTCGCACGCCATGACGCCCATCTTGCGCCACGCGGGAACGGTCTGCAGCACCTCGGGCAGGCCCTCGTCGTCGTTGTAGAAGTTGTCCGTGGACAGGACGTTGCCGACATGGTAGGTCGCACCGACGGCTTCGCAGGACTCGACAGCCTTGCGCATCATGTCGTAGGAGGCGATGGGCGCGAAGGTGCCGTCGATGTGGTACTGGTGCAGGAAGTTGGTGTCGGTGCAGGCGCCCTGCGCGATGACGATGTCGCGGACGTGGATGTCGGGGTTGATGGAGCCGGCGGAGCCGATGCGCATGATGTTCTGCACGCCGAAGGCGTTGTACAGCTCATAGGAATAGATGCCGATGGACGGAATGCCCATGCCGGAGGCCATGACGGAGACTTTCACGCCCTTGTAAAAGCCCGTGTAGCCCTGCACGCCGCGGACGTTGTTGACGAGCTTGGCGTTTTCCAGGAAGTTCTCTGCGATGTACTTGGAGCGGAGGGGATCGCCGGGCATCAGGACGGTCTGGCCGAAATCCTCGGGCTTGGCGTTGATATGCGGAGTCGGGTAATTCATAACGGTTCTCCTTTCAGATCTATGGTAAATTATTCTTTACTTTACTTTGCGGTGCTCGCGGATGTTGCGCATCCAGCACTTGTGGCACATGGCGATGTAGCGGTCGTTGCCGCCCATGAGGATCTGCGCGCCCTCGGTGACGATGTAGCCGTCCTCCCCGACGCGGGCGTTCGTCGTGGCCTTGGCGCCGCAGTCGCAGATCGTCTTGATCTCGGTGATCGTGTCCGCGACCTCGAACAGGCGGCGGCTGCCGGAGAACAGCGTGCTGCGGAAATCCGTCCGCAGGCCGAAGCACAGCACGGGGATATTCACCTCGTCCACGATCTCGCGGAGCTGGTCGATCTGCTCCGTGGTCAAAAACTGGCATTCGTCGACGATGACGACGTCGATATTCTCCTGCCGGTCAAAGAGCGTGCGGATGTTCTGCTCCGGGGCGACGACCTCCGCCGGAGCCTCCAGCCCGACGCGGCTGCGCAGGATGATCGCGCCGTCGCGGTCGTCCGCCGAGGGCTTGATGAGCCAGACGCGCATCCCGTTTTCTTCATAATTATATTTGGTGATGAGCGCCTGCGCCGTCTTGGACGAGCCCATCGCGCCATACTTGAAATACAGCTTTGCCATGGCACTTCCTCCCATTCTATATCTGTATATTCTTATTATACAGGACGCGCGGCAGGAATGCAAGCGGCATTTACAGCCCCGGCGCGGCAGTT
>CAMEMX010000201.1 GCA_945927915.1 uncultured Clostridia bacterium | reverse complement strand
GGACACATGTGTCCACCCTACAGCCGTCTATCGAAACTCTTCCGTAACGCTCGTTCCCCGCGAACGGCTGCGCAGACGACCCGGCGCGCCGTAATTTACAATCCGTTCGCGCAAGCGAACACTACAGCCATTCACCCTTAGTCCTTAGCCCTTAGTCAAAATAGATTGCCACGTCGGGGACTTTTTCGACACGCTGAAAGGGGCGGCCTCCCGGTGAGAGGCAGCCCCTTTGGGATCAATCCCCGTCGATGCCGAAGCGCTCGGTGAGGTTTTTCTTTTTCGCGCGGATGCGCACGGTGTGCGCCGTGACCCAGGCGTTTTCCAGCCCGTCCGTCATCAGCGCGAGGCCGACGACCGGGACGTAACGCACCAGCTCCGCCACCGACGCCGCCGCAGCAAAGCCGCCGAAGCCGCACAGCACCAGCGCCGTGACGAACAGCGCCGCCCAGCTCCGCATCCCGAAGCGGCGGGCGTCAAAGCTCATCTGCAGCTTGAGCAGCGCGTCGAGCACGACGTACACCGAGATGAGCAGCGGCAGCACCGCGAACACCCGCTCCGGCATCAGCACGATCAGAAGCGCCAGCAGCTCGCAGAAAATGCCGATGGCGAAGTCGAACTGGAAGGCCAGACGGTACAGGTCGTTGGAAAAATAGCCGAAGAGCTTCGCCGCGCCCGTCAGCGCGAACAAGATGCCCAGCAGGATGCGCTGGCCGGTGGTCGTCTCCAGATTGGGCACGACGAGCAGCAGCAGTCCCGCAAGCAGCATCAGCCCTGCGGAGATCACGTTCAGGATTTTGGCGCTCTTGACGATGCCGTAGTGCTGTTTCATTTCATGTCCTCCTTGCTCATGGGGTGGCTTGCGCAGTATTCCAGCGACAGACGAACCGCGCCCTGAAAACAGTGCGACAGGCGGCGCAGCCGCGGCTGCAAAAGTGCAGCGTCCGGCCCGGTGAGCCACTGTTCGATCATGCCGTAATACGCGTGACAGCAGGCGTCGCAGATCATGCGGCGGTCGTCCACGGTCAGGACGAGGCCGCGCATCTCCTCGTCGATGTAGCGGTCGAGCACGGCGGAAAGCACCTTGTTCAGGTATTGGCGCATTGCCTCACGCTTGCGCGAGAAGAAGATGTGCCGGCCCATCTGCGGCGTGGAGCAGACGCTCTCGAGCAGCTTGAACAGCACGGCGTCCCATGCGCTGTCGGGCGGGAGGGTCTGCGTGGCGTCGCGGAGCTGCTCGTCGAGGTAGTCGTCGAACAGGTCGTAGATGTCCTCATAATGATAATAAAATGTATTGCGCGTCAGGCCGCAGTCCTCGACGATGTCGCGGACGGTGATCTTGTCGAGGGATTTTGCCATCAGAAGCGTCCGGAACGACGCCTGGATGGTCTGCTTTGTGCTGGCTTTCAACGCGGACGCCCCCTTTCGGCGCGGTGAAATATAAAAAATTGTAGCATATCGCGGGCGTAATTGCAACCGTTGCTTTTCGCGCGGTAACATCTGCCTTTGCCGCAGCAATGGGCGAGGAGGTGACAATCTTGCAAAGCGAGATCACGGTCGCGCTGCTGTCGCTGGCCGGGACGTTGCTCGGCTCGCTCGGAGGGATCCTCGCCTCGTCCAAGCTGACGGCCTACCGTCTGGCCCAGCTTGAAAAGAAGGTCGACCGGCACAACGGCTTCGCCGAGCGTCTGCCCGTGCTGGAGGAAAAACTGAAGGTCGTCAACCACCGGCTCGACGATCTGGAGGAGGTGACAGGCAGATGAGACAGCGGCTTTCCGCCCTGCTGACCATCAAGTCGCTCGTGACGCTGACGGCGACGGCAGTTTTTGCCGCCCTCGCCCTCGGCGGGCGGCTCACGGCGCAGGAATTTCTGACCGTCTACACGGTCATTGTCGGCTTTTATTTCGGCACGCAATTTGAACGAAACGGAGGAAAGAGCGCATGAAGCTCTGCATCGACGCCGGGCATGATCTCGGCTACAACCCCAGCCCCGCCGACCCGCGCTACTGCGAGGGGACGCGGATGTTCGAGCTGCAAACCTACCTCTGCGCGGCCCTCGCGCGCTACGGCATCGAGACGGTCTGCACACGCAAACGCGTGACGGACAACCCCTCCCTTGCCGAGCGCGGACACATGGCGAAGGGCTGCGAGCTGCTTCTGAGCCTGCACTCCAACGCAGTCGGCTCACAGCAAAACGACACGGTCGACTATGTGCGCGTGTACTACCCCGTCAGCCGCCGCGGTCAGGCGCTGGCGCAGGCGCTTTCGGAGGTGATCGCGGACGTGATGCACACGTCGCAGCAGCCGCAGTTCGTCGTGCGGTGGAATTCGACCCTCACGGCGGACTATTACGGCGTCATCCGCCACGCCGCGGAGGTCGGCACGGTCGGCATGATCCTGGAGCACAGCTTCCACACGAACGCCCGCACGACCGCGTGGCTGCTCCGGGACGAGAATCTGAAGGCGCTGGCCGAGGCCGAGGCCGCGCTTTTAGCGGAATATTTCGGAATGGAGGAAGAGGAAATGCGTTTTGAGCTGCTCAAGGACATCAAGGACGAATTTTACCGTCCGACGGTCGACAAGCTCATCGCCGGCGGCATCCTGCGCGGACGCGGCGGCGATGGCGAAAATCTGGTCGTCGACCTCGGGGAGGACGCCGTGCGGCTGCTGGTCATGCTCGACCGCGCCGGCGTTTTTGACGGGAAACAGGCGGG
>CAMEMX010000200.1 GCA_945927915.1 uncultured Clostridia bacterium | reverse complement strand
CGCGCATACCGGCGAGCTGACGGATCTGGTTCATGCTGCCGCGGGCGCCGGAGTCCGCCATCATATAGATGGGGTTGAAGCGGTCGAGGTTCTCCTGCAGCGCGCCGGTGACGTCCTTGATGGTCTGCTCCCATTGACGCACGACAAGGCGGTAGCGCTCGTCGTTGGTGATGAAGCCGCGCTTGTACTTGCGGTCGATCTTGACTGCCTCGTTCTCCGCCTCGGCGACGAGGGCATATTTCTTGTCCGGGATCGCCATATCCGCGATGGAGACGGTGATGGCGCCCTTGGTGGAGTACTTATAGCCGAGCGCCTTGAGGCGGTCGAGCATTTCGGTGGCGATGGTGAAGCCGTGCTTGCGGATGCACTTGTCGATGATGACGCCGAGCTTCTTCTTGCCGACGAGGAAACTGACCTCCAGCTCGAACGCGTTTTCGGGCTTGCTGCGATCCACAAAGCCGAGATCCTGCGGGATCGGCTCGTTGAAGATCAGGCGGCCGACGGTCGCGTTGATGAGCTGATACTGCATCACGCCGTCGATCTGCTTGCCATAGCGGACGCGGATGGGCGCGTGCAGGCCGATGGCGCCGCAGGTGTAGGCGGTGATCGCCTCGTCCACGCTGGAATAGGAGTGCTTCGCCATAAACTGCGGAGCCTTCTTATGGTTGCGCTCGGCTTCGTCAAGCGCCTTTTCGACGAGGTCGCCGTCAACGAGCTGGTTGACGGGCAGGTCAAAGTCGCCCGCGTCGGTCACAAAGACCTCTTCCGCGCCCTTCTCGTTCTTGCCGAGGCGGACGTAGGTCAGGTAGTAGGTGCCGAGGATCATATCCTGCGTCGGCACGGTGACGGGCTTGCCGTCCTGCGGACGCAGCAGGTTGTTTGCCGAAAGCATCAGCATACGGGCCTCAGCCTGCGCCTCGGCGGACAGCGGGACGTGGATCGCCATCTGGTCGCCGTCAAAGTCGGCGTTGAACGCCGTACAGCACAGCGGATGCAGCTTGATCGCGCGGCCCTCGACCAGCACCGGCTCAAAGGCCTGGATGCCGAGACGGTGCAGCGTCGGCGCACGGTTGAGCATGACGGGACGATCCTTAATGATCTCCTCAAGGGCATCCCAGACCTCGGGCTCGCCCTTGTCGATCTTCTTCTTGGCGCTCTTGATGTTGTTGGCAACGCCGTCCTCGACGAGCTTCTTCATCACGAACGGGCGGAACAGCTCGATGGCCATTTCCTTCGGCACGCCGCACTGGTAGAGCTTCAGCTCCGGGCCGACGACGATGACGGAACGGCCGGAATAGTCGACGCGCTTGCCCAGCAGGTTCTGACGGAAGCGGCCCTGCTTGCCCTTGAGCATATCGGACAGGGACTTGAGGGCGCGGTTGTTCGCGCCGGTGACGGCACGGCCGCGGCGGCCATTGTCGATCAGGGCGTCGACCGCCTCCTGCAGCATACGCTTCTCGTTGCGGATGATGATGTCCGGCGCACTGAGCTGGATGAGGCGCTTTAAGCGGTTGTTGCGGTTGATGACGCGGCGGTAGAGGTCATTGAGGTCGCTCGTCGCAAAGCGTCCGCCGTCGAGCTGCACCATCGGGCGGATATCGGGCGGGATGACGGGCAGAACGTCCATGACCATCCACTCCGGCTTGTTGCCGGACAGGCGGAATGCCTCAACGACCTCAAGGCGCTTGATGATGCGCAGCTTCTTCTGACCGTTGGCATTTTTCAGCTCGGCGCGGAGCTGCGCGGACAGGGCTTGCAGGTCGATGTCCGCCAGCAGCTTCTTGACGGCCTCGGCGCCCATGCCGGCGTCAAAGTCGTCCTCATATTTTTCGCGCATATCGCGGTATTCTTTTTCGCTCAGGATCTGGCACTTGCTCAGCGGAGCGTCGCCGGGATCGGTGACGATATAGCTGGCGAAATACAGCACCTTCTCCAGAATGCGCGGGCTGATGTCCAGCAGCAGGCCCATGCGGGAGGGGATGCCCTTGAAGTACCAGATATGGCTGCACGGAGCAGCCAGCTCGATGTGACCCATGCGCTCGCGGCGCACCTTGCTCTTGGTGACCTCGACGCCGCAGCGGTCGCAGATCTTGCCCTTGAAGCGGATCTTCTTATACTTGCCGCAGTGGCACTCCCAGTCCTTCGTCGGGCCGAAGATCTTTTCGCAGAACAGGCCGTCGCGCTCCGGCTTGAGGGTGCGGTAGTTGATGGTCTCCGGCTTCTTGACCTCGCCGTAGGACCATTCGCGGATCATTTCCGGCGAAGCAATACCGATCTTGATTGCGCTGAATGTTTTATTGCTCATCGTATTACTCCTCCCTTATTCTTCGTCCTCGGCGTCGCCCTCGTCAAAGACGAGATCGCCCAGATCGTCCGCCTCTAACGAGTCGTCGTCCTCGTCATCGAGGCCGATGATATGCGAAAGGGCGCTGACGTCGCTGTCCAGGCTGTCCGGGTCAATGGCATAGCCGGAGGACAGAACTTCGTTTTCATCGGTCACGAAGTTCTCGCCCGCGGTGTAGACGGTATCATCGTCGTCATCCTCGCGCAGCTCGATCTCTTCGCCCTGATCGTCCAGCACGCGGACGTCGAGGCAGAGCGACTGCAGCTCCTTGACGAGGACCTTGAACGATTCGGGCACGCCGGGCTTCGGAACATTGTGACCCTTGACGATCGCCTCGTAGGTCTTAACGCGGCCCGTGACGTCGTCGGA
>CAMEMX010000199.1 GCA_945927915.1 uncultured Clostridia bacterium | reverse complement strand
TGAGCTTGTCTTTTCGTATGTCATCAGTTGTCAGAAATCAGATGGCGCGTTCAACCTTATTGGAACGGAGGCATCTTGTACAGACGTAGACATGGCGGGGAGAACCATCGACGATTGCTTTCACGCGCTTTACATTGGGCTTCCAAGCTCTGTTGGAGCGTCTGTGAGAGTGAGAGACTTTAATGCCGAACGTAACGCCCTTGCCGCAAATATCGCACTTTGCCAATTGCTGCACCTCCAATCATTACGGAAATCGTCTAAAACGCGGCGCCGAAACACGCCGCTACATATATTAGCAGAGATTTCACGGAAAAGCAAGAGAAAAAATGCAAAAAATAAAATATTTTTAAGAATGGTTGCGCTTGCGGTGCAAATCGTCTATAATAGAACCAAGAAATCGTTCGGAGGGATGCAATATGCCTATGAATTCCTATAGCGTGCCGCTGAAAACCGTCGTCGACGAGTTCCACCTGACCGTGACCTACGCCTCAACGGACTTTGACCGCGTCCAGATCATGGGTGAGGAGGTCTCGCGCCCGGGCCTGCAGCTTACCGGCTTTTTCAACCATTTTGAGCCGCTGCGGATGCAGGTCATCGGCAATGTGGAATCGGCATATATGAACACGCTGTCCTCGGAGCGCAAGCGCGAGATCTTCGGTGAGCTGTTCGCCTATAAGATTCCTGCGCTCATTTTCGCGCGCAATATCGAGCCGCCCGAAGAGTGCCTTGAAATGGCGCGGGAGAAGGATGTGACGATCCTGCGCTGCATGGAGTCGACCACCTATATCGTCTCCACGCTGATCGCCTACCTGAAAAACGCGCTTGCGCCGCGCATCTCACGCCACGGCGTCCTCGTCGAGGTCTACGGCGAGGGCCTGCTGCTCATGGGTGAGAGCGGCATCGGCAAGAGCGAGGCTGCGGCGGAGCTGCTCAAGCGCGGCCACCGCCTGATCGCGGACGACGCGGTGGACATCCGCAAGATCGCGGACAATACCCTCCTCGGCACCTCGCCGGAGCTGATCCGCAATTATATCGAGATCCGCGGCATCGGCGTCATCAACGTCGCGAAGCTCTTCGGTATGGCGGCCATCAAGAATGAAACGGCAATCAATCTTGTCATCAACATCGTCCCCTGGTCGAGCGAGCAGATCTATGACCGCCTCGGTCTGGAGGATCAGTATATGGATCTGCTCGGCGTGAAGATCCCCGCCATCACCATCCCCGTCAAGCCGGGCAGAAACCTTGCGGTCATTTTGGAGGTCGCCGCGATGAACAACCGCCAGAAGAAGATGGGCTACAACGCCGCGGCGGAGTTCACCGAGCAGATCAACCGCCACTTTGACGAACACATGGGACAGAGCTTCTGAGCCTGCGGGCTGCTTGCCGTATTGCAGCCTTGTGTTCGCCGCTGTGGCGATGGCTTCCCCCTGATATTCCGGCGCCGTCCGGGACAAGTCTTGTCCCGGACGGCGCTATTTTTTGCGTTTTTCGTTGCCACGGTTGCACAGATGTGATATACTAAGAAAGGTAAAATGGATGAATAGGCGCATGCTCTGACAGGAGGAAGGCAATGGATCGTGTTTCGGAATTGAAAAACAAGCTTTCGCGGGTGCTGCCTGCGTTTGAGATCGCGGAGAAGGAACTTCTGGCGAAGCACACGTCCTTCCGCATCGGCGGGCCTGCCGAACTGATGGTCTTTCCGCGCACGCGGGAGGAGCTGGCGGCGGTGCTGCGCGCGGCGGCGGAGCTGGAGGTCAAACCGCGCATCCTCGGCGCGGGAACGAACGTCCTTGCGCCCGACGAGGGTGTGCGCGGCCTTGTGATCGTGACGCGAGAGACATTTATGGGTCTGGAGCTGGTCACGCCCACGCGCGTTGCCGCGATGGCGGGCATGACGCTGGCGCAGACGGCGAATTTCGCAGCGCGGAACCGCCTTTCCGGGCTGGAATTTGCCCACGGCATCCCCGGAACGGTCGGCGGCGGCGTGTATATGAACGCCGGGGCCTACGGCGGGGAGCTGCGTGACGTCGCCGTGCGGACGGAATTCATGCACCTCGACGGCACGACCGAGATTTTCGAAGGGGAACGGCAGGGCTTTGCCTACCGCACGAGCGCGTTCCAGACGCAAAAGGGCGTGATCGTGCGGACGGAATTTGAGCTGCGTCCCGGCGATGAAGCGGCTATCCGCGCGCGGATGAAGGAGCTTGCGGAAAAGCGACGCGCCTCGCAGCCGCTGGAGCTGCCGTCTGCCGGCAGCACGTTCAAGCGCCCGCAGCAGGGCTACGCCGCCGCGCTCATCGAGCAGACGGGGCTGAAGGGGCTTTCCGTCGGCGGCGCGGCGGTGTCGGAAAAGCACGCGGGCTTTATCGTCAACAAGGGCTGCGCGTCGGCGGCCGATGTACTGGCGCTCGTGAAGCTCGTGCAGGAGCGCGTGTTCGACGCGACGGGGATTCGCTTGGAGCCGGAAGTGCGGCTCTGGGGCGCGGAGGAGTGAAAAAGGAGGCTTTGCCATGTCGTTTGCCGCCACTGTGAAAACCGAGCTGTGCAGAAATGAGATCGAAAAAAGCTGCTGCGCGCTTGCCGAGTGCATGGGAGCGCTGCTCTATGCCAACACCTTTGCGCCCGACGGCATCCGGATTGTCACGGAGAGCCGCGATTTTGCGCAGCGTCTGCCGCGCCTGTTCCGCAAGGGGCTGGGCGTGCGCTTTGACGTCCTGCCGGAGCAGGAG
>CAMEMX010000198.1 GCA_945927915.1 uncultured Clostridia bacterium | reverse complement strand
CTTTTGCTGCTCGCGCAGAAGCAGGAAAAGCCCAAAAAGCTGCCGCGTGAGGCGCGGCTTTCGCTCTCTCCCGCGCGGCGCGCGGCGCTGACGGCGTGTATGTTCCTGACGGTGCTGCTGCGCTCGTATATGGGCACGGTCACGCGCTATGCCGCCCTGTCCGCGCCGGCCTTCGCGGCAGCGATGGCGCTGTGCGTCTTTTTCGGCAAATTCTTCGGCGGCAGTCTGGCAGACCGCTTCGGCGCGGTGCGCTTCCAGCTTCCGGCGCAGCTTGCCGGCACGGCGCTTTTTGCGCTTTCGGTCTGGATCCCGGCGCTCGGCCTGCCCGCGTCATTGCTTTTTAACACGACGATGGCGCTCACCGTCCACACCCTTTACCGCAGCGCGCCCGCCCGCGCCGGAACGATGTTCGGAGTGACGACACTGGCGCTCTATCTCGGCGTGCTGCCGCGCCTGCTGGGCGCGCCGAATCCGCTGTTTACCTGGTGGGGGCTGACGCTTTGCGGCCTTGTGTCCGCGGCGCTGCTGCTGGGCGGCCTGCGCCTTGCGCAGAAAGGGGGCAGAGCCGTTGCCTGCTGAGCTGTTGCGTTCGCTTTTTACCTGTCTCGCGCTGACGCTTGCTTTGGAGCTGGGTGCGGCGTGGCTGCTGGGCGTGCGCAGGGGCAGGGATTTTCTGCTCCTGCTGCTGGTCAACGTCCTGACCAATCCGCCGCTCGTTTTGACGCTTGACCTTTACTATTTCGCGCACGGGATGCCGCCGTGGTATCTGATCGCTGTCTTGGAGGCCGCCGCCGTCGTCGTCGAGGCGCTTTTACTGCACCGGCGGCTTACATATTCCCGTATTCCACCGCTGCTTTTGAGCTTTCTGTTGAATGCCACATCATTTTTAGGAGGTCTGCTGCTATGAAAAAGATCATCATTGCCTGCCTTGCGCTCGTGCTGTGCGCGGCGCTGACCGCGCCGGTCTATGCCGACGTGTGGATCCCGCCGACCGACGGCGGCGGCTATAATGAGGCGCTGACACAGCTTCCGCACAGCGGCGAGGCCGCCGAGCCGCTGAACGTCTTTCTGAGCAACTGCGTTTCCACCGGTCTGACCGACTTTGACGCCGGCACCGACGACGACGCCGTCGTAAGCGCCGTGCTCAAGTACCTTGAGCTGCATCCCGACCGCTATCCCGGCAGCGTCGCGGCCTATACCGCCGCTGACGGCACGGCCTGTATGCGCATCGACGCGGGCGCGTTTGAAGCCTGCGCGAACAGTCTCTTCGGCAGGTCGATCCGCGCCGAAGACTGCCCCGGCTACGCGGACGGCAGCATCTATGTCACGGCGGCGGACTTCGGCGCGCCCGTGCAGCGCGTTGCTCTCGCGGAACTCGTCGAATACCTCGGCGCGGGCAGCTACCATGTCTATTTCCGCGTCTATGAGATCGTCGGTGACGTGGAAAACCCCTACGCCCTGACGGACCCCGGCGAGACGGAGGGTCTGCGCGATACCGGCTACGGCGCGGTGGAGCTGACCCTCTGCTGCAGCCCGGATACAACGGATTTCAGCGTCTCCGACTTCTCGCTGGACCGGATGTTCTGTGACGCCGACCTGCCCGCCGTCGCGGAGAATCTGCCCGCCGAGCCGGAGGAAGCGCCCGCAGTGACCGCGCCCAACGTCCCGTCCGCCGAGCCGGAGACGGGAACGGCAAGCGCCTCGGGCGGTCTGACGGGCAAGGCCGTCACGATCCTGGTCATCGTGGTCGCACTACTGGCTGTCGGCGCCGCTGCTGCGATCATCGTCGTATGGAGAAAGAAGCGCTGAATGAATACCCTGTTACACATCTGCTGCGCCCCGTGCGCCAACCAGTGCATCGACGTGCTGCGCACGGACGGCTTCGACGTCACGGGTTTCTGGTATAACCCGAACATCCACCCCTTCACCGAATACCGCAGCCGCCGCAACTGCCTGCGCGAGTACGCGCAAACCATTGCGCTGCCTCTGATCGAGCGCGACGAATACGCTTTGCGTCCGTTTGTCCGCGCGGTGGCGGACGACATCGCCGGCCGCTGCGTTAAATGCTATGAAATGCGCCTGTTCGCGGCGGCGCAGCAGGCAGCCGAGGGCGGCTTTGACAGCTTCACCTCGTCGCTGTTCATCAGCCCCTACCAGAACCACGAGCTGATGCGCGAGGTCGCCGAGCGTGCCGCGGCGGAGCACGGCGTCCGCTTTCTCTACCGCGATTTCCGCCCGTATTTCCGCGCGGGACAGGAGCGTGCGCGGGAGCTGGGGATGTACATTCAAAAATACTGCGGCTGCGTCTTCTCCGAGGAGGAACGCTACCTGAAGGAAAGCCGCCGGATCCCGTAAAAAATGCCCGGAGTGCCAAGCACTCCGGGCAACAGACTGTCGATAAAGCCCGAAACCGTCAAAATCGGAAAACAATTTCAGGCAGCTTGATATTTGTGATGCAAATCAACATCAAAGCAATTTCCTTAACTTTTTCGCGGTTCAGAAAAATGATTGGTAATGATTTTGACTTACTGCGCAACTCTCGTCTTACCGTACCTATGTACGCCGACAGACGAGAGTTGCTTGTCTTTCGAGCTTTCTCGGCAGTCTCCCAGCGTGCCGAAAAGGTTTTTCGACACGCTGATGCCCGGAGTGCCAAGCACTCCGGGCAAATTTTTTCTGTCATATTTCTTTTAATAATCCGGCAGCTCCACAAAGGCGAACCGGTAGTGCAGGTAATTCTCGCGCGGCTCTTCGAGGATCTCCAGCT
>CAMEMX010000197.1 GCA_945927915.1 uncultured Clostridia bacterium | reverse complement strand
ATATCCGAGCCGATTCCATAGAACAGGTGGTAAAGCTGGAGTTGCGCAGAATGGCACAGCTTGTACAGAGGGACGAGGAAGCCTTTGCCGCGATTTTGGAAAAGAAGGCCAATGCAGACATTCTGGCGGAACAGCGGCATCTGGAAACGGAGCTGACGAAAGCCATCGCCCGCAACGAAACGGTTACACAGCTCTATGAACGGCTGTATGAGGACAACGTGAGCGGAAAGGTAACGGACGAGTGGTTTATGCAGCTATCCCACAAGTACGAAGTGGAACGGATGGAACTGAAGGAGAAAATATCGGAAACCCGGCAGCGGCTCGCCTCACTGAATACCATGCAGCAGAATAAAGACCATTTTCTCACCGCCGTTCGGAAGTTCATGGAGATGGAAACGCTGACCCCGACGCTGCTGCGGGAGCTGATCGACCATATTGATGTCTACGAAACGCAGGGAACCGGGAAACACCGCACCCAGCGAATCACCATTTTCTACCGCTTTGTGGGCTATATCGACATCCCCGAAGCCCCGGAGGATGAACCCTACACCGCCGATACCCGCCAGGGCGTTGCGGTGAAGTACATCCCCAAATTGGCATAAAAACAGCAGACACAAAGCCTGCAAAACCCGCATCAAGGCAGAAAAAACGGGTGTTCATAACAAATCCGTTATGAACACCCGAAATGGTGCCGGTGGCCGGGCTCGAACCGGCACGGTATCGCTACCGGTGGATTTTGAGTCCACTACGTCTACCAATTCCATCACACCGGCGTGGTGAAATCTGCGTGAATTATTATAGCCGTGCAGCGGAGAAAAAGCAAGTGTTTTTTCGAAAAAACGGAGAGCGGACGTCCCGCTCAGCGGTTGTTGATCTGCGCGGAGAGGTGCTTGGACAGGACGGCGAGGCTCGTGGCCATGTTCTCGTTCTGCACCAGAATGCCCTCGGGGACGTCAAGGTGGGTCGGCGCGAAGTTCCAGATAGCCATGATGCCGTTTGCGATCAGCTCGTCGCAGACGCTCTGCGCCTGCGCAGCGGGCACGGTGATGATGCCGATGAGGATCTTGCGCTGCGCGCACAGATGACCGAGCTCACGCATGGGGAGGATGGGCTTGCCGCTTTCCATGGTGCCGGCGAGCGCCTCGTGCGCGTCGAACGCGGCGACGATGTTCAGGCCGTATTCCGAAAAGCCACTGTAGCCCAAAAGTGCCCGGCCGAGCTTGCCGGCGCCGATCAGGACGGCGTCGTTCGTGTTGTCATAGCCGAGGAACTGCTCGATGTCCGCGACGAGGCTCTCGCGGCGGTAGCCGACCTTCGGACGGCCGCCGTCGGACACCAGCGCGAGATCCTTGCGCACCTGCACCTCGCCCATGCACAGCGCCGTCGCCAGCGTGGTCGCGGAGATGTTCTCCGGCGCGTCGTCAGGCAGCGCCTTGAGATAGGAAAGATAGATCGGCAGACGCCGAATGACCGATTTTGATACCTTTTGTTCCATGTTCCAACCGCCCAATACCGTAATTTTAACTATTATAACAGATACCGCACGGATTTGCAAATCCTTTTTAGGGAAGCCCTGAATAAATCCGCAAGAGCGAACGGCGCGTGCTTTCTCCAAGGCGGCAGGCCGGGGCAGAAGCCCCGCTGATTTGTGCTGTGCGCCCTCAGGAAACCTGCCGCAGCAGGTCGCAGCGCAGGCGCTGCATGATGCGCTTTTCCAGCCGGGAAATGTAAGATTGCGAAATGCCGAGCAGATCGGCGACCTCCTTCTGCGTTTTTTCCTGCGCGCCGCACAGGCCGAAGCGCAGGCTGACGATATAGCGGTCGCGCTCCGGTAGACGGGCGAGGGCCTCACGCAGGAGCTGGAGCTCGACATCCTCCTCCATGGGGCGCATGACGGTGTCGCCGTCGGTTCCGAGGATGTCGGACAGCAGCAGCTCGTTGCCGTCCCAGTCGGTGTTGATCGGCTCGTCGAGGGAGACCTCGCTTTTTTGCGACGAGATCTTGCGGACGTGCATGAGGATCTCGTTTTCGATGCAGCGCGAGGCATAGGTCGCGAGCTTGATGTTGCGGTCGGTGCGGAAGGTGCCGATCGCTTTTATCAGCCCGATCGTGCCGATGGAGATCAGATCCTCAATGTTCACACCGGTGTTTTCAAAGCGCCGCGCGATATAGACGACCAGACGCAGATTGCGCTCGATGAGGCGCTGCTTCGCGCCCTCGTCGCCGTTTTCGGCGCGTGCGAGAAGCTGCTGCTCCTCCGCGACGGACAGCGGCGGCGGCAACGTGTCGCTGCCGCCGATGTAGTGGAGCTTGGACGGCTGCCGCAGGAGGGCGGCAAGGAGCTGCGCGAGAGTTTTAAGCATGGATAACACCTCCGATTAGTGCGTCATAGGCGCCTCCGTCGGACACAGGTGTCGGACTGAAGGCGACAAGACCGTGTTTGGTTTTCGTTCCGATCGTGATTTCGCAGGGCAGGGCGAGCAGCAGTCCCGACGCGACGCCAACGGCGCGGTAGGGGATCAGGCGCGGTGATTCGGCCTGCAGGCGCAGTGCGAGGCCGGCCGGTGCGGCGAAATCATCTTTTGTCAGGCTGAGCCCGTCGGGAAAGAGCCGCCTTGCGGCCTGCCAGTAGACCGTCAGCACCGGTGCGCCGCTGATGGGATCGCAGAGGGTGTTGCCGCTGTCGCGCAGGGCGGTGAGCTGCACGGTGCGGCCGCTTCTTTGCAGCGTGACGGGCACGAGACTGTCGGGCGCGTGGGTCAGCCGCG
>CAMEMX010000196.1 GCA_945927915.1 uncultured Clostridia bacterium | reverse complement strand
GCGCGATGTTGGAAGACGCAGGACAAATCAGCGCCGGACGGGGCTGAGATTCTTTATTTCAATTTCTCCGCGCGTGTGGTATAATTATTGACACAATTCCCTGCATTCTTTGCCTATCGCAATACCGCCAATGTGCTACAATATGGATAAAAGGAGTGACGCCTATGCTGCGGATGGAGATCGCGCTGTTTTTGGTGCTTGCGTTCGTCGCTTACGTTTATTTTTCCGCGGAAAAGAAATACACGCGCCTGCACCGCACGTTTTCCGTGCTGCTGATCGTCATGCTGTTCCATCTGGTCTTCGACGGCATCACGGTCTATACGGTGAATCATCTGGACACCGTGCCGCGTCTGCTGAACGACATCCTCCACCGCTTCTTTATCGGCACGATGATCTTCGTCTTCTTCCTTTTCTACCAGTACATTTCGTTTCTGGTGGAGGAGGAGACTGGCAAGCCGCGCCGGCTCGACCCTGCCGCCCGGATCTATCTTCTGTTCGCGGAGCTGGGCGCCATGCTTCTGCCCGTTCACTACGCCGTCACGGAGCAGGGCAACTATTCCGACGGCATCCATGTGACCTTCTGTTATCTCAGCGTCGCGGTTTATTTCCTGCTCAGCATTGGGCTTCTCCTTGTAAACTGGAAGAAGATCACGCAGCGGAAGAAAATGGCCATCGGTATTGCGCTGCTGATTGAGCTTGTCGTGACCGCGTTGCAGGGGCTTCGGCACACCTGGCTCATCAGCGGCATGGGGCTTACGCTCGTCACGCTGGCTTTTTATCTGATTTTGGAGAACCCGGATCTCCTGCGCGCGGAGCTGACGGAGCAGAAAATGTCCATGCTGTACCTGAAAAGTCAGGTAAACCCGCACTTTCTTTATAACACGCTCGACACCATCCGCATCCAGGCGCAGCTCAACGGCGACAAAAAGGTGGCAGACCTTCTTATGCGTCTGGTGGATTTCTTCCGCCTCAGCGTGAAGGTCGACCGCCCCATGGTGTCGCTGGACGACGAATTGGAGCTGCTGGAGGCTTATATGGAGCTGATGTGCTACCGCTATCCGGAGTTGGAGTGCGAATATGACATCGACCCGGACTTGGGCGGCGCGCAGGTGCCCAACTTCATTTTGCAGCCCATCGTGGAAAACAGCCTGCTCCACGGTCTGAAAAACATGGGCTATCGCGGTGAGGTCGTCATCTCTGCGCAAAAAACGCCGACAGGCGACATGGAGATCTGCGTCCGCGATACGGGCAGCGGCTTTGCCGAGGGCAAAAAAGCCGCCATCGACGAGCTGCTGCATGACTATGCGAAGCAGGCGCCCAAGCTCACCGGCAACAGCATCGGCATCTTGAATGTGCAAAAACGGATCAAGCTGCTTTGCGGCCGGGCTTACGGCCTGTCGTATACGGAAAACGAAACGGGCGGCGTCACGGCGCACATCCTGCTGCCGCTGGAAGGGGAGAGAGCATGAAAAAGCTGCGAGTGCTTTTGGTAGATGATGAGATCATGATCCGCGAGGGCTTTAAGCGTCTGTTTGACTGGGAAGCCCACGACTGTGAGATCGTCGGTGAAGCCGCCGACGGCATGGATGCGCTGACAAAGATCGACACGCTGGCGCCGGACATCGCGATCATGGACATCAATATCCCGATCATGAACGGGCTGAAGGTCATTCAGCTCGCGCGCATCAAGCACCCGGACACCGCCTTTGTCATCGTGTCCGGCTATGATGACTTTTCCTATTGCCGCGAGGCGCTGCGGCTGCAGATCACGGACTACATTCTGAAGCCGGTCAACTACGAGGAATTCGGCACCTGCATCGACAACCTGAAGATCGCGCTGTTCCAGCGGTCTGCCACCGGGGAGACGGCAAAGCAGGACGAACCCACGATCCACGGCCTTGTCCGCTATTTGCAGGAGCATCTGGCCGAGGAGATCAGCCTGTCCGTCCTTGCTGAAGAATTTCACCTCAGCGCACAGTATATCAGCCAGCTTTTCAAGAGCGAGATCGGCGTGAATTTTCTGGCCTACCTCACAAACATCCGCATGGAAAAGGCAAAAAAGCTGCTTTTGACCACCGCGCTGTCCATCGCGGACATCTCGGCGCAGTGCGGTTACGGCGATTACCGCGTGTTCACCAAGGTGTTCAAAAAATCCGAGGGCATCACCCCGTCGCAGTACCGGCGGGATTTTCTGGAAAACCACTGATCTCTGCAAAGAAGAAGGGGAAGTATATGAAGCCGAACGCGATCGTTTTTACCTCCAGCACCGGACACACGGAGCAGTACGCCAGACTGCTCGGAAGCCGTATCGGGCTTCGGGTTTTTTCCCTGCGGGAGGCGGAAAAAAGTCTGAGCGCCGGTACGTCCGTCTTGTATCTCGGCTGGATCCATGCCAGTCACGTCAAGGGCTACGCCGATGCTGCAAAGCGGTTTCGTGTCTGCGCCGTCTGCGGCGTCGGCCTGTGTGACACCGGCACATTGCTTGCCGAGGTGCGCAAGGCAACGACGATCCCTGCTCAAACGCCGCTGTTTACCCTGCAGGGCGGTATTGACCGCAGCAGGCTGAAGGGTATGAACAAGCTGATGATCTCCATGCTTACAAAGGGTCTTGCGTCGCAGAAGCAGCGCACGGCGCAGGAGGAACGAATGCTAACGCTGCTGCAGTCCGACGCGAATTATGTCTGCGCAGAAAATCTGAACGGCATTCAGCGTTGGTTTGAAAAAGAGGTAACATATATATGAAGCCTTATTAGAGCTGCTGCGGGACCGGGTGAACAGCCCGGTCCTGTTTTT
>CAMEMX010000195.1 GCA_945927915.1 uncultured Clostridia bacterium | reverse complement strand
CGGGCGGCGGAACGCCGCCCCTGCAGCCGTCTGCCGTGGGCGCCCCGGCGCAATTATTCTATGATCCAATCATCAGCCTTTTGAAATGAGGTGCGTCATGCCGACCATTTTGGAATACAAATGCCCATGCTGCGGCGGCAAGATCGAATTCGACAGCAGCCTGCAGCAGATGAAATGCCCCTTCTGCGACAGCACCTTCGACGTCGAGTCCCTCAAGGGCTACGATGAGGTCCTCAAGGAGGAACAGCAGCAGCCGCAGGAGGACATGAGCTGGCAGACCCGGCCCGGCAGCGAATGGTCGCAGGACGAGGCCGCGCACATGAGCGTTTACACCTGCAGCTCCTGCGGCGGCGAGATCGTCGCCGATGAGACCACCGCCGCGACGCATTGCCCCTTCTGCGGCAATCCCGTCGTGATGACGGGCCGCCTCGCAGGCGACCTCAAGCCCGACCTTGTCATCCCCTTCAAGCTGGACAAAAACGCCGCCAAGGAGGCGCTCAAGCGCCACACCTCCGGCAAGCGCCTGCTGCCGAAGCTCTTCCGCAGCGAAAACCACCTCGACGAGGTCAAGGGCGTTTACGTCCCGTTCTGGCTCTTCGACGCCGACGTCGACGCGAACATCCGCTATCACGCCACGCGCACCCGCGTGTGGAGCGATTCCAACTACAACTACACCGAAACCAGCCACTACTCCCTCGTGCGCGCCGGCTGCATCGCCTTTGACAGCGTGCCCGTCGACGGCTCGAGCAAGATGGCCGACGACCTGATGGAATCCATCGAGCCGTTTGACCTGAACGAGGCCGTGGATTTCCAGACGGCGTACCTGTCCGGCTACCTCGCTGACCGCTACGACGTCACCGCCGAGCAGAGCATCGCGCGTGCCAACGTCCGCATCCGCAAGAGCACGGAGGACGTCTTCGCCGGAACGACCGACGGCTACGCCACCGTAACGGTGGAGTCGAGCAACCTGCAGCTTTTCAACAGCAAGGCAAAATACGCCCTGTATCCCGTCTGGCTGCTCTCGACGAGCTGGCAGGGGCAAAACTTCCTCTTCGCCGTCAACGGGCAGACCGGCAAGATCGTCGGCGACCTGCCGATGGATAAGGCGGCCTACTGGCGCTGGTGGGCGATCTGGACGGCGATCCTCGGTGCGCTGAGCTTCGCCGTGCTGCTGATCCTCCGCCTGACCGGCTTTATCTGAGGAGGGGTGCATGATGAAAAAACGAATGTTCTCCCTCCTTGCCGTCCTTGTGCTGTGCGTGTGCCTCGTGCTGCCCGCCTTTGCCGCGGAGGACAGCCATCCGCCGCGGCTGGTCGATGAGGTCGGCCTGCTCTCCGCGCAGGAGAGTACGCGGGTGCTCACCCGCCTGAACGCCGTCAGCGCCGAGAATGATTTCGACGTTGCGATCATCCTGATGCCCGCCGACGAGGTCGGCTCGGACACCAAGGCCTACGCCGACCGGTATTATGAATCGCACGGCTACGGCCTCGGCAGCGACGGCGAGAGCGGCATCCTGCTGCTCATCTCGCCGGACGGCAGCCGCATCAACTATGCCTATACGACCTATGGAAAAGGCTCCCGCCCGTTTGACGACGACGCCCTCGACCGCCTGGACGACGCGTTCCTGCCCGCCCTGCGCGACCGGGACTATGTCAGCTCCTTCCTCGCCTTTGCCGACATGAGCGGCGAGATCGCGCAGGAGGGCGGAATCCCCGTCCTCGGCTGGACGATTTTGTCCCTGATCGCGGGCGCGGTGCTGTCATTCCTGATCCCGATGTCGGTGCTCAAGGGCCAACTCAAGTCCGTCCGGATGCAGGCCGCCGCCTCCAGCTATGTCCGCCCGGGCAGCATGGAGCTGCGCCAGCAGCGCGACATCTTCCTCTTCCGCAACGTCACGCGGACGGCGCGCCCGAAGAACAACAGCAGCTCCGGCGGCGGTGGTGGCGGCGGCTCTTCGCGCTCGACCGGCGGCCGTAGCGGAAGCGTGTAAGCCCGGAAGCGCTTGCGGATTTGTTCAGAGCTTCCCGGAATTTGGTTCCTATTATGGTTCCTGATGTGATTCCTTATGTGGTTCCTGTGGGAGGATTCCCGCTGAAAATATCCGATTTATTTGTCAAAAAAGGAGAAGTAACTATGAAAAGAACAATGAAAATCATGCTGAGCGCTCTGCTCATCGTCAGCCTGCTGGCCTGCCTCGTCGCTTGCGGCGGCAGCAGCAAGGGCCCGTCCGGCAAGTACACCCTCGTCAGCATGGAATCCGATGGCATGACCATTGAAGGCGACACCCTCAAGTCCCTCGGCATGGAAGTCACCATTGAGTTCAACGCCGACGGCACCGGCACCATCGACTTCATGGGCGATTCCGAGGACTTCACCTGGAAGGACGGCAAGATGATCTCCGACGGCGAAGAGCTCCCGTTCGATTTCAGCGGCGACACCGTGACCATCGAGCAGGACGGCGCCAAGATGGTCTTCAAGAAGTAATTTCCCTCTTTCGCAGCACCGTAACACAGGCGGCGCGGGCAGCTTGTCCGCGCCGCGCACCCGAGCGGGTCGGCCGGTCGCGCGTCAACAGCTTCCCGCGCTCATTGGGAAACAGGAACCAATCCGCACCCCACCGGCCGACCCGCTTCGCCCGCGCAGTCCGCGCGGGCGATTTTTTTGCCCTTTTCCGCGGCTACGAAAGACGGCTCGTAGGGCACGCACCCGCAAGGGGTACGCCGCATCCGTAAGGCTCCTTCGTCGAAAACCTCTGCGCAGACGACCCCGGCGTGCCGTTCCGCGTAAGCGGCAGAC
>CAMEMX010000194.1 GCA_945927915.1 uncultured Clostridia bacterium | reverse complement strand
GGCGGCGATTTTGCGTTTTCCCTCTTTTCAAGGCGAAAAGTCTATGGTATAATAATATGTATATGATTCGCAAAGGAGCGGCTCTCTATGCACCAGCCGAAGGAAAACGGCCTGTCCCTGCACGGACATGACCACGAACACAGCCACGACCACGACCACGAGCACACGCACTCGCACCCGCACGTCCACGCCAACAAAAAGGCCGTCGCCAACCGCCTTGCCCGCGCCATCGGCCATCTCAGCAAGGTCAAGCGCATGGTCGAGGAGGACTGCGACTGCTCCGAGGTGCTCATCCAGCTTGCCGCCGTCCGCGCCGCCATCGACAACGCCGGCAAGGAGATCCTGAAGGAGCACATCACCCATTGCATCGTCGACGCCGTCGAGGAGGGCGACGACGACGCGATCTTCGACCTCTGCGAGGCCATCGACAAGTTTATGAAATAGGTGACGCCCATGACCGACCTGAATAAGATCCGCAATTTTTCCATCATCGCCCACATCGACCACGGAAAATCCACCCTTGCCGACCGCCTGCTTGAGGAATGCAACACGATCGACAAGCGCGAGATGGAAAACCAGATTTTGGATTCCATGGACTTGGAGCGCGAGCGCGGCATCACGATCAAGGCCCGCGCCGTCAAGCTCAACTACACCGCCGACGACGGCGAGACCTACACCCTCAACCTCATCGACACGCCGGGCCACGTTGACTTTAATTACGAGGTCTCCCGTTCTCTCGCCGCGTGCGAGGGCGCGGTGCTGGTCGTCGACGCGTCACAGGGCATCGAGGCCCAGACCCTCGCCAACACCTACCTCGCCGTCGACGCCGGGCTGGAGGTCCTCCCCGTCGTCAACAAGATCGACCTGCCCGCTGCCCGTCCGCAGGAGGTCAAGCAGGAGATCGAGGACGTCATCGGCCTGCCCGCGATGGACGCGCCCGAAATTTCCGCGAAAAACGGCATCAACATCCATGCCGTTCTGGAATCCATCGTCCACGGCATCCCCGCGCCGGAGGGAGACCGCGACGCACCCGTGCAGGCGCTGATCTTCGACAGCCAGTACGACTCCTACCGCGGCGTCATCGTCTACCTGCGCGTGAAAAACGGCGTCCTGCGCCCCGGCATGGACATCCGCATGATGGCGACCGGCGCGGAATACAAGATCGTCGAGGTCGGTACGCTGCACCCGACCGGCATGACCCCGACCGACAGCCTCGGCGCGGGCGAGGTCGGCTACCTGACCGCCTCGATCAAGACCGTCGCAGACACCCGCGTGGGCGACACCGTCACGGAGGCCGCCCGCCCCTGCGCGCAGCCCCTGCCCGGCTATCAGTCGGTGCAGCCGATGGTCTATTCCGGCGTCTACCCCGCCGACGGCAGCAAGTACGGCGACCTGCGCGACGCGCTGGAAAAATTAAAGCTCAACGACGCCTCCATGTCCTACACGCAGGAAAATTCCATCGCCCTCGGCTTCGGCTTCCGCTGCGGCTTCCTGGGACTTCTGCACATGGAGATCATCATGGAGCGCCTCGAGCGCGAATACAACCTCGACCTCATCACCACCGCGCCCAACGTCGTCTACCGCATCACGAAGACCAACGGCGAGGTCGTCGAGATCTACACCCCGCTGAACTACCCCGACCCCGCCGAAATCCAGCTCAGCGAGGAGCCGTTCGTCCGCGCAAGCATCATCGCGCCGCCGGAATACGTCGGCAACATCATGGATCTGTGCCAGCAGCGCCGCGGCGAGTACCGTGACATGACTTATCTGGACAAAAGCCGCGTCGAGCTGCGCTATTTCATGCCGCTTAACGAGATCATCTACGACTTCTTCGACGCGCTCAAGTCGCGCACGCGCGGCTACGGCTCGCTGGACTATGAGCTCGACGGCTACCGCCCGTCGCGGCTGGTCAAGCTGGACATCCTCCTGAACGGCGAGATCGTCGACGCCCTGTCGTTCATCCTGTTCGCGGACAACGCCTACGCCCGCGCGAGAAAGATTTGCGAGAAGCTCAAAGAGAATATCCCGCGCCAGATGTTTGAGATCCCCGTGCAGGCGGCGGTCGGCGGCAAGATCATCGCCCGCGAGACGATCAAGGCGCTGCGCAAGGACGTGCTCGCCAAGTGCTACGGCGGCGACATCACGCGCAAAAAGAAGCTGCTGGAAAAGCAGAAGGAGGGCAAGAAGCGTATGCGCACCTTCGGCACGGTGTCCGTCCCGTCCGAGGCGTTCATGGCGGTTCTGAAAATGGACGAATGAAAACAGTCACGATCTACACCGACGGCGCCTGCTCCGGCAACCCCGGCCCCGGCGGCTGGGGTGCGATCCTGGAGTGGAACGGCGTCGAGAAGGAGCTGTCCGGCGGCGAAGCCCACACCACCAACAACCGCATGGAGCTGACGGGCGTGATCTCGGCGCTCGGAAAGCTCAGGGAACCGTGCCGCGTCGAGCTTTACACGGATTCAAAATACGTCTGCGACGCGGTCATGAAGCGCTGGGTCTACGGCTGGAGGGCAAAGGGCTGGGTCAAGGCGGACAAAAAGCCCGCCCTGAACGTCGACCTGTGGGAGCAGCTTCTGCCGCTTTTGGAGTATCACGAGGTGCATTGGCATTGGGTCAAGGGCCACGCCGAGAACGCGAAAAACAACCGCTGCGACGCCCTCGCCGTCGCCCAGAGTAAAAACTTTAAAGAATAGATTGCAACCGCAATGACAGGGCGGGCTACCCTATTTGTCATTGCGAAGCCAGTGCGCACACTGGCTGTGGCAATCTATATGGTAGTTCCTGCACAAGATTGCCACGTCGCTTCGCTCCTCGCAATGACAAAATGGGTAGTTCCTGCAC
>CAMEMX010000193.1 GCA_945927915.1 uncultured Clostridia bacterium | reverse complement strand
TGCCTTCGCTTCCATCAGCGCGGTTGCAAGCTGGTCGGGGCAGGAGGTGGACTTCATGCCGCAGCGAACGCCCTGCAGCCGCGAAATCACCTCATCCACGGGCATACCCTCAGCCAGGAGCGAAATGCCCTTGCCGTTTCCGTTGCAGCCGCCGATAAAACGGACATTGGAGACGACGTTGTCGTTGATCTCGAACAAAATCTTGCTCGAACACACACCGCGTGTTCTGTATTCATACTGCATTGTGAATTGCTCCTTCTGTTTTTTCTATATTATATCAAAAACAACGGAATTTGCAAGCCCGTGATTGAGAAATTCGAAAAGGGGAATAGTAACAGAAAACCACCGCAATAACAGGAGGAGCTTATGGACGAGCAGAAAAACACCGCAAACGAACGAGTGGAGGAGCTCGGCGCCGGGCTGACGAAAACGGAGCGCGGCTGCATCTACACGCTGACGATCATCGGTCAGATCGAAGGGCATCAGGTCGCGCCGGAAAACGTTAAAACGACAAAATACGAGCACGTTCTGCCCCTGCTTGCCACGATCGAGGAAAGTGAGGAGATCGACGGGCTTTTGCTGCTTTTGAACACCGTCGGCGGCGACATTGAGGCCGGTCTTGCCATCTCCGAGCTGATCGCAGGCATGAAAAAGCCCAGCGTCTCTCTCGTGCTCGGCGGCGGACATTCCATCGGCATCCCGCTGGCGGTCTCGGCCAAAAAGAGCATGATCGCGCCGTCTGCCAGCATGATGATCCATCCCGTGCGCATGAGCGGTGTTGTCGTCGGCGCACCGGCGACCTATCACTATTTCCAGCGCATTCAGGAGCAGATCACGGATTTCGTCACGGCAAATTCCAAAATCACGCGCGAACAATTCTCGAAATATATGATGGCGACGGGACAGATCGCCACGGACGTCGGCACCATCGTTTACGGCAGGGAAGCGGTAGAGAGCGGCCTGATTGACCGCCTCGGCAGCCTGCACGACGCGCTGGAAACGCTGCACCGCATGATCGCGACCGCGAAAAATACAAAACAGAGAAATAAACAAAAGGGATAGAAATTTATAGAATAATATGCTATAATACTATGTACGCGTTTTGCGAGTTCCGAAAAAGACAGAGGAGACAGCAACTTGAAGATCTGGGAAGCGATAATTTATGCCGTCTTCGGCGGTGCGGCCGGGCTTTTGCCGATTTCCTTCGGCGGGCACAGCGCCATATTGAACGGAGTATTCAATTTGTCCTCCCTTTCGGAGGGCGGCGGCTACTATGTCCGCGCGGCGATCTGCCTCGGCGTCATGGCAGCCATCGTGCTGTCCTTTTCCGCAGAAACGCTGTCTTTCGGTCGGGAGCTGCTGCTCATTACGGGTCTGAAGCGCCGCCGCAGAGGGCAGCGGACGGACGCCGTCCTGCGCAGGAGCATCCTGCTCGGCTTTTTTGCCCTTGTGCCGATGCTCTGTTCGCTGTTTTTCACCGCGGCAGCGGAAAGGATCTCAAGCCTGCTCATCATCGCCCTGCTCTTTGCGATCAACGGCCTGTTCGTTTTCCTTTGCAGCCGGCGGCGCACCGGAAAAAAGACGGAAAAAACCGTCCTGCTCTCGGACACGCTGCTGATCGGTCTTGCGCGGATGGTTTCGGTCTTCCCCGGCCTTTCGTCGGTCGGAAGCTCCATCGCGGTCGCACAGGCACGCGGCCTGTCCACGCGCTACGCGCTGCGTCTGACCTACCTTCTGACGCTGTGCTATGAGGCCGCCGCCTTCCTGTTCTATCTCATCCGCGGCATCGCGTTCGGCAGCTTTTCTGCCGGGCTTCTGCTTCCCATGCTGGTCGCAATGCTCGTTTCCGGCATCGTGGGCTATCTCGCCATTCAGTATTTCCGCTACCTGCTCAATCGCGGCAAGCTCGTCGTGTTCGCCTATTACTGCTTCGACGCCGCCGCGATCGCACTGGTCCTTTCACTTATCAACCTGTAAGGAGGTCAAGCCGTGGCATCCAAACCTTCCAACCAAAACAAGCGCCCCGTGCAAAAGCCGCGCTCCGGCGCCGCGCAAAAGCAGCAAATGCAGAACCGGCGCGAGCTTGCCGGCGTGATCTGTATCATCCTGGCGCTGTTTGCGCTTTTGTGCTACGTCAACACCGATGCGTTCCTGATCTCGTCGTGCGCCGCGCTGATCGGCGGCCTGTTCGGTCAGGTCGGCCGCTACATATTGCCGTTCCTGCTCGTCTATACGGCGATGCTCCTGTTTTTGAGCAGAGGAAAGCCGGTCAGACTGCGCGTTATGTCCGCGCTGACGCTCGTTTTGACCGTTTCCGCGATCGTACACATTATCTATGAGCTTTTCTCCGGCAACGACGTGCCGTTCAAGATCAGCGCGCTCTACCAGGGCGGACAGAACTGGACGAGCGGCGGTCTGTTCCCCGGTCTGGTCGCAGAAATCCTTGAGGCGGCGATCATGAAGGTCGGCGCGCTGATCGCGCTGTTCCTGCTTTTGGTGTTGCAGATCCTCACCTGTATGCGTATCACGATCAGCAGTCTGATCTCCGCCATCAAAAACCGTCCCCGTATGCCCGGCAAGGAGCACTTCGACGACGAGCCGGAGGTCGACCCCGCAGAGCGTCTGGTCAACCGCGTCGCGAACAAGCGTATCGAGCGCTATGAGCGCAAGCATTCTCCCGCAGACATCGACCTTCCCGTCGACGATCCTCCCAGCCTGAAGGAGGAAAAGCCCGCAAAACGCAGAGGCCGTGTCCAGTCGCCGGACGAATATCTGGAGCAGAAGCAAAAGGAGACCGCCGCGAGTAACGCGCCTGTCAAGCAGGTGACGATCGACGAGATCGAGCT
>CAMEMX010000192.1 GCA_945927915.1 uncultured Clostridia bacterium | reverse complement strand
TTGATTTTGTCATTGCGAACAGGCTTGTACGAAATTGGTAGATCCTGCACCGGCGGGGGGACGTTTGCGAGCGCCGCCTGTGGCGGGAGGAGCGAGCAAAAAGGAGTGGCAGAATCAAGGCGATTGGCAAGCAGGCTTTGCCTGCGCAGACAGAGCCGCTGATTCAACAGAACATGTCCCCGCCCTACAGAATGTTTTCGATAGACGGTCGTAGGGTGGACACATGTGTCCACCGACCGCGAAGCGGCAGACGGAGAAAACGAACAGGTTTGTACAAAGTCGGTAGCTCCTGCACCGGCGCGCCGAGTCGTCTGCGCAGCCGTTCGCGAGGAACGAGCGTTACGGATGCGGCGTACCCCTTGCGGGTGCGCGCCCTACGGCAAGGGTGCGACAGACGATTCGTAGGGCACGCCGACCCGGCGTGCCGACCGCGAAGCGGCAGACGGTGGAAACGAACGAGATTGTACAAAGTCGGTAGTTCCTGCACCGGCGGGGGCATGCCCCCGCCCTACAATACAAATCCGTGCGCAACGCGCACACCTGTAGCGCGCGGCATCCCTGACGCGCCGTTAAAAATCGTTCGCGTAAGCGAACACCACAGTCATTCACTCTTAGTCCTTAGTCCTTAGTCAAAACGGCAGTTCCTGCACGCGGGACGCCGGGGACGTCGTCCCCTACGGATTCTATCGAGAGTGCCTGCACGCGGCGGGGGCGTGCCCCCGCCCTACAGAATAAGGAGTTTTTTATGAAGGTTCGTGTGCGGCGGGTCTCCGCCGAGGTCGTGCCCGTCGGGATCACGACCGAATTTATCAAATTGGAGAGCTTTTTGAAGCTCGCAAATGCCGTCGGCTCCGGCGGCATGGCAAAGAATTTCATCCAGAACGGCGAGGTCGACGTCAACGACGCCCCGTGCCTGATGCGCGGCAAGAAGCTCGTCCCCGGCGACCGCGTCCGCTTTGACGGCGTAACTTATCTGGTCAAAAATGCGGATTGACCGGCTGATTTTGCGGGATTTTCGCAACTATTCCGAGGCGGATGTCCGCTTTGTGCCGGGCGTGAACCTGCTCGTCGGCGGCAACGCCAACGGCAAGACCAACCTTTTGGAGGCCATCGGCTACCTCTCCACCGCCCGCGCCTTTCGCACGCGCAGGGAGCAGGAGCTGATCCGCTTCGGCGCGGAATTTGCCGACCTTGCCGCCGAGATCACGTCGCAGGAGCGCGAACAGACGCTCCGCGCCGTCCTGTTTTCCGACCGGCGGCCGCGCCGCCTCTTCCTCAACGGCGTGAAGCAGAAGACCGCCGCGGGCATCGCCGGCGTCCTGCCGAGCGTGCTGTTCTGCCCGGAGGATCTGCTCGTCCTGAAAAAGGGCGCACAGCCGAGACGGCGTCTGTTAGATAACGTAATATGTCAATTACGCCCGAATTACGACGCCGCGCTGACGGAATACAACCGCCTGCTGGAGCAGAAAAGCGCGCTGCTGCGCGACTGGCGCGACAGCCCGTCCCTGCGCGACGTCCTGCCGGACTACAACCTCCGCATGGCGCAGGTCGGCGCGCTGGTCATCTCCTACCGCGCGCGGTTTTTGCGGGCGCTGTCCGAGTGCGCCGCGCAGTTCCACCGCGAATTTTCCGGCGACAGCGAGACGCTGACGCTGGAGTATCATACCGTGTCGAACATCGACGACCCGTTCGCGCCGCCGGAGCGGCTGCGCGAGCTGCTTTGCGCGCATCAGGCCGCGCATGAGCGCGCCGAGCTGGACAGCGGGCAATGCCTGTCCGGGCCGCACAAGGACGATTTCGAGGCGCGGCTGAACGGCCTGCCCGTGGCGCAGTTCGCCTCGCAGGGGCAGACGCGCACCGCGACGATCTCCATCAAGCTGGCTGAGCGCGAGCTGCTGCGGCGCGACGGCGGCGAAGAGCCGGTGCTGCTGCTCGACGACGTGCTGTCCGAGCTGGACGCCGGGCGGCAGGATTTCGTGCTGAACCGCCTGCACGACGGGCAGGTGTTCATCACCTGCTGCGAGACCGACCGGCTGACGAGCCTCGGGCAGGTGCTGCGGATCGAGAAGGGCTGCGTCGTATAGTTGTGTCTTTTATCCGACGTTTGTAGGGATGGGGCATGCCCCATCCGTTCCGCGAAGCGGCAGACAGGATAAACGAACAAATTTGTACGAAGTTGGTAGTTCCTGCAGGCGGCGGGGGCATGCCCCCGCCCTACAGAATGTTTTCGATAGACTGTTGTAGGGTGGACACATGTGTCCACCGACCGCGAAGCGGCGGACGGTGTAGACGAACGGATTTGTACAAGGTTGGCAGTTCCTGCACGAGATTGCCACGGCTTGCTCCGCAAGTCTCGCAATGACAAAATTGAAAACGGTTCAAAAAGTTTGGAGAACGTCATGTATATTTCCATCGGAGCGGATTTTTCCGTCCGCGACCGCGCCGTGATCGGCATTTTTGACCTCGACAACACCAGCGTTTCCAAGCACACGCGCGCGTTCCTCTCCGAGGCCGAGGCGCAGGGCGAGGTCGTCGACGTGTCCGGCAAGCTGCCGAAAAGCTATGTGCTGACCGAGGAATTCGGCCTGCGCCGCGTCTATTTGACGCAATATAATGCGACAATTATAGAAAAACGCGCCGAAGCGCCGTCCGGCATCGTTGACGGCGGGTGAGGGTGCGAAAGTGCCTGCACCGGCGGGGGCATGCCCCCGCCCTACAGAGCGGTTGCAATAGACGGTCGTAGGGTGGACACATGTGTCCACCGACCGCGAAGCGGCAGACAGTGGAAACGAACGAGATTGTACAAAGTCGGTAGTTCCTGCACCGGCGGGGGGACGTTTGCGAGCGCCGCCTGTGGCGGGAGGA
>CAMEMX010000191.1 GCA_945927915.1 uncultured Clostridia bacterium | reverse complement strand
GCAGGGAAGTGGTAGGAGTGTCCGTCGTCGTAGGCGAGGGTGTTGCTCTCCGAGATGAAATCCATGAAGCGGTTGGCGGCGGCGGTGGGCGTTACCGCACGGAGCGTACACATCACGACGGCGCGCGGCTCGATGGTAAAGCCGGTCTTCAGCGGCACGATCACGCCGCGGCCTAGGCCGGACTGGGAAAACTCCTGCGTCACGCAGGCTACGCCGAGACCGATGCGTGCCAGCGAGATCAGAAGATTGTGCGAGCCGAGCTCAATCTCCGGCGTGATGCTCAGCCCGTGGCGCAGGAAAAACCGCTCGACATACACGCGGGAGCTTGCCTTCCGCTCCAGTAAAATCAGCGGCATGGCGGCGATCTCCTGCATGGAATAGCTGTGCGCAAGGTCACACGGATAATCCGGTGAGACGACGAAGATCGTGTGCGTGTCAAAGCAATGTCGGATGCGGTAGACCGCCTCATCCTGGGTATCGCTGGAAAACGCGATGTCCACCTTCCCCGACCGCAGATATTCCAGCACCGTGCTGCTTGTGCCGTTGAGGATGCGGATGCGAATGTCGGGATAGGCACGGTGGAATGCCTCCAACCGCGACAGAAGATAGGTTTTGGTCACGGTGTCGCTCGCGCCGATGGTCAGCTCGCCCGTTTGGAGCGCAAGAAACTGCGAGATCTTCTCCTCACCGCTCTCCAGAAGCCGCAGGGCGTGCTCCACATATTCCAATAGAACGCGGCCTTCCTCCGTCAGCGTAACGCCGCGCGTGCTGCGGGAAAACAGCCGCACCTGCAACTGCTGCTCCAACTGCTGCAGCGACTGGCTGACGGCGGACTGGGAAATATAGAGCTGCTGCGCCGCGGCGGAGACGCTGCCCTCCTGCGCGACTGCGCGAAATACCCGGTAAAGTTCAAGCTTAACTGACATACTGCGCCCCCTGTGCCTTATTCAGATGCATTATATCCAAATGGCGGCAAAATGTCCAGAATAAATCGTAAAAAGCGCTTGACGAAGCGCAAAAAATGTTGTAACATGAGCACAATAAAATATCGTTGCCAATATAGGTTCGGATGAATGGCCCGAATGTTTCTACCACAGCGCCTTAGCTGTGACTATTGGTTGGAAATCGTCACCGGGGGATTCGTCTCTTCCGGCGCAGCGGTATTGGGCAACACAGGACAAGTGTTGCCTTTTTTATTTTTATTTGGAGGTAGCTATGCAGGAATTGAAAGAACGTATCCGGCGCGAGGGTAAGGTGCTGCCGGGCAACATCGTCAAGGTGGACGGTTTTCTGAACCACCGCATCGACTGCAAACTGATGGAGCACATCGCGGACACCTTCGCGGAGCGCTTCGATTTGTCGAAGGTCGACCTGATCCTGACGGCGGAGGCCAGCGGCATCGCGCTTGCCGCCATCTGCGCCTGCCGGTGGGGTCTTCCCATGGTGTTTGCCAAAAAGGCCAAGAGCGATAACATCGAGGGCGGCCTGTACCAGAGCGACATCTATTCCTACACCTATAAAAAAAAGGTCACGCTGATCGCATCGAAGGACTGGATCCGTCCGGAAAACCATGTGCTGATCCTCGACGATTTCATGGCAAGAGGCGAGGCCGTGCGCGGCCTGTGCGAGATGGTCGAGCAGTCCGGCGCGGAGCTGGTCGGCGTCGGCATCGCCGTGGAGAAGGGCTTCCAGGGCGGCGGCGACCGCCTGCGCGCCATGAATGTCAACTACCACGCGCTCGCCGTGATCGAAACGGCTGGCGAAAACGGGATCACGTTCCGGGATGACGCATGATGCAGAAGATACTGATTCTTGATTTTGGCGCACAGTACAGCCGCCTGATCGCACGGCGCGTGCGCGAATGTAACGTATATTGCGAGGTCAAGCCGCACACGATCACGGCCGATGAGGTCAGGCAAATCGCGCCCATCGGCATCATCTTCTCCGGCGGCCCAAGAAGCGTCTATGACGATTCCGCGCCGAAGATCGACCCGGAGCTGCTCACGATGGGCATTCCCGTGCTCGGCATCTGCTACGGCTGCCAGCTCATGGCGCACCTGCTGGGCGGCACGGTTTCCGCAGCCGCGCAGGCTGACGCCCGCGAGTACGGCAAAACGGAAACAACGTTTGAGACGGATACCGCGCTGTTTGCCGGCATCCCGGAGCGTTCGACGACGTGGATGAGCCACGGCGACTATATCTCCGCCGTCCCGGCGGGCTTCCGCGTCACGGCGACGACGGTGATGTGCCCGACGGCGGCGATGGCGTGCGAAGAGCGCAGCCTGTTTGGCGTTCAGTTCCACCCGGAGGTGCAGAATACGCAGTACGGAATGCAGATCTTGCGCAGCTTCGTCTGCAATATCTGCCACGCTGCCTGCGACTGGACGATGCACGACTACCGAGACACCGCCATCCGCGCTATCCGCGAAAAGGTCGGCAGCGGCAAGGCGCTGCTGGCGCTCTCCGGCGGCGTGGATTCCTCGGTCGCTGCCGCGCTGATGGCGGAGGCGATCGGCAGTCAGCTCACCTGCGTCTTTGTCGACCACGGCCTGATGCGCAAAAATGAGGGCGACGAGGTCGAGGCCGCGTTTGCCAAATGGGATATCCATTTCGTCCGCGTCAACGCGCAGGAGCGCTTTCTGTCGCGTCTGGCGGGCGTCACCGAGCCGGAGGAAAAGCGCAAGATCATCGGCGAGGAATTTATCCGCGTTTTCGAGGCGGAGGCGAAGAAGCTCGGCGCCGTCGACTACCTCGTGCAGGGCACGATCTATCCCGACGTCATCGAGTCCGGCCTCGGAAATTCCGCAGTCATCAAGAGCCATCATAACGTGGGCGGCCTGCCGGACTATGTGGATTTCAAGGAGATCATCGAGCCGCTGCG
>CAMEMX010000190.1 GCA_945927915.1 uncultured Clostridia bacterium | reverse complement strand
ACGCCCGGACGCAGCGCGTCCGGGCGTTTGCATAACACGATTACAGCACCTTCGAGAGGAACTCCTTCAGCCGGGGATCCTTCGGGTGGTTGAACAGCTCCTCCGGCGGGGCATCCTCGGTGATCTTCCCGCCGTCGACGAAGAGAACACGGGACGCGACCTCGCGGGCAAAGCGCATCTCATGCGTGACGATCACCATCGTCATGCCCGTGTCTGCCAGACGCTTGATGAGGTCAAGCACCTCGCCGACCATCTCCGGGTCGAGCGCGCTCGTCGGCTCGTCAAAGAGCATGAGCTTCGGGTGCATCGCCAGCGCACGGACGATCGCAATTCTCTGCTTCTGCCCGCCGGAGAGCGTGGACGGATAGGCGTCCGCCTTGTTCTCCAGCCCGATCTTGCGCAGCAGATCAAATGCCGTCGCCTCCGCCTCCGCGGTGATCTCCTTTTTCGTGCGTCCGGTCGGAAGCAGCGGCTTTTTTTCCTTGCGCAGCGGATTGGTCAGCCTGCGCCAGAGGTTTTTCCGCTTTGCCGCGTGCAGGTCGGACAGCGCAAGCCGCACCGGCGCAAGGGTGATATTTTGCAGGACGGTTTTATGGTTAAAGAGGTTGAACTGCTGGAAGACCATGCCGATCTTGCGCCGGGCATGGTTGATGTCCACGCCCCAGTCCGCAAGGTCTTCGCCCTCGAAGTAGACCGACCCGGAAGTCGGGTCTTCCATGCACGTCAGGCAGCGCAGAAGGGTCGACTTGCCGCTGCCGGAGCCGCCGATGACGGCGACGCGCTCGCCCTCGTGGATCGTCAGGCTGACGTCGTCCAGAACGGTTAGATCTCCGAATTTCTTAGTGAGATGAGAAACTTCTATCACTTCTTGCCAGCCTCCTTTCCATCAGCTTCACAAGGGCGGTCGCCACGGCGACCAGAACGATGTAGATCAGCGCCATCGCCAGATACGGCACCATGAATTCATAGCTGTTCGTGCCGATGGCGTTAAACGCGACATAAATGTCCAGCGTGCCGACAAAGCTCACGACGGAGGTCTCCTTGATGAGCGTGATAAACTCATTGCCGAGCGTGGGCAGGATATTTTTGACCGCCTGCGGGATGACGATGCGCAGCATCGCCGTGCTATACGGCAGGCCTAGCGCACGTCCGGCCTCCATCTGGCCGATGTCAACGGAGGAAATACCGCCGCGCATGATCTCCGAGACGTAAGCGCCGGAATTCATGCCGAACACCGCGATGCAGACATAGAGCGCGGGATAATTCAGCCCGAGCGCCGGCAGCAGAACATAGTAGCCGAGCAGGAGCTGCACGACGATCGGCGTCCCGCGGAAGAAGCCGACATAGACGCTGCAAATGCCGTTGAGGATACGCGGCAGGCGCTTATATTTCGGCATCACGCGCACGGCGGCGATCAGTGTGCCGAGGAAAATGCCGATAGCGAGGCCGAAAACGGCGATCAGCATGGTGTTTTTCAGGCCGCGCAGGACCTGACGGTAGCCGCCCTCGTCCACAAAGATACGCACAAAACGGTCGATCTTCCCGTTGCCGCCCTCAAAAACCGCGCCGATCCCGGCAAGCGGCTCCTTCGCCGAGACAACGCCTGTAAAGACCGCCGCGATCAGCAGGGCGACACATAAAAATACTGCAAATTTTTTCATTTCCGCTTTCCTTCCATATTCATCCGAACAGACCGCTCGCCCCTTTCCGCGCGGGAAAGGGGCGGGAGGTCTTTGAACTTACTTACCGCCGTTGATGGCCTTGGCGATGTAGTTCGCGGGATCCTGGTCGATGATGACATAGCTGATGTTGCCGTTGAGCATATCCTGCGCCGCAAGCGAGCCGGATTTGTAGCCCGTGCAGGTCACCGGGAAGCCGACAAAGCCCCAGTCCTCATCGCCCTCGGTGTAATACTGACCGGTCGTGCCGAGCTGGACGCCGATCTTGGTGCTCTTGTCGCAGGCATTCAGAATGGCCTCCACTTCCTGCGCGGTCTTGCAGCCGTCAAACGTGGTGTTGTCCTGCGGGACGATCAGCATCTGCGAAGCCTGATAGTAAGGAATCGTGAAATCGACGAATTCCTTCCGATCCTCCTTGATGGTCAGACCGGCCATTGCGATGTCGCATTTTCCCTGGCTGACGGAGAGGCAGACCGCGTCAAAATCCATGTTCAGAATGACCAGTTCCTTGCCCAGGTACTCCGCAAAGCCCTTGGCGATCTCCAGGTCGATGCCGTAGTAGTTCTCACCGAGCAGATACTCAAACGGTTCAAAGGCGGCGTTTGTCGCAACGACGAGCTGATCCTTGCTGCTGTCAAGCGTCGCTGAGACGATCGGCTCGATCTCACCGTCGCCGAAATACTTCTCGCAAATGGCATCCAGCGTGCCGTCTTCGATGATCTTGGCGATGTAGGCGTTGGCCTGTTCCAAAAGCTCCGGCTGGTTTTTGTCCACGCCGAAGGCGTATTCCTCCTCCGTCAGCGGGATCGGGATGACCTTGACGCCCTTTGCGCCGCTGTCGCTCGAGCAGCCGGCAAACACGGAGAGGATCAGGATAAGTACACAGGCGAATACTGCAATTTTTTTCAGAGTCTTCATGGGTTCATTCCCTCGCTTTCTTGAATTTCCCGAGATTGTACTACTGTGACCACAAAAAGTCAAGAGGAAAATGAAAAAATATTCATAATTTTTTGATAAAAATATCGCAGCCTCTTTCGTCGGAAAGAGGCTGCGATCATTTTTTAAGGAAGCTCTGAATCAATCCGCAAGAGCGGCCAATTTGTGCAGAGGTTCCTTAATCCTTCGTCACGATGGCGATGTGCACATCGTCGAGCTGCTTCTGCTCCACGGCGGAGGGAGCGCCCATCATCAGGTCCTGCGCGTTCTTGTTCATCGGGAACGGGATGA
>CAMEMX010000189.1 GCA_945927915.1 uncultured Clostridia bacterium | reverse complement strand
AAGCCCTGCTGCCAGGCGATCTCCTCCGGGCAGGCGATATACATTCCCTGCCGCGACTGCACCGCCTCGACATACTGCGCGGCGTTGAGCATTCCCTCCGGCGTACCCGTGTCGAGCCACGCCATGCCTCTGCCCATCAGCTCAACATGGAGCTTGCCCCGCTTGAGGTATTCCTCATTCAGCGCCGTGATCTCCAGCTCGCCGCGCGCCGACGGTTGCAGGGTCTTTGCCAGCGCGGCCGCGTTTTCGTCGTAGAAATACAAACCCGGCACGGCATAACGCGATTTCGGCTGCTTCGGCTTTTCCTCGATGGAGATCACGTTGTTGTCCTTATCGAACTCGACGACGCCGTAAGCCGTCGGGTTTTTGACCGGATAGCCGAAAACCGTCGCGCCCTCCGTGCGCTTTGCCGCCTCCTTGAGCAGCGCCTCCAGCGTGGCGCCGTAGAACAGGTTGTCGCCCAGCACGAGGCACGAGCGGTCGCCCGCGACGAAGTCCTCCGCGATCAGGAACGCGTCCGCGATCCCGCGCGGAACATACTGAATGCCGTATTCGATGCGCACGCCGAATTGCTCGCCCGTGCCGAGCAGCCGGCGGTAGCCGTCGACGTCGGGCGGCGCGGTGATGACCATGATCTCGCGGATGCCCGCCATCAGCAGCACGGACAGCGGATAATAGATCATCGGCTTGTCGTAGATCGGCAGCAGCGGCTTGGAAATGGATTTCGTCATCGGGTATAACCGGCTGCCCTTTCCTCCTGCAAGAATAATGCCTTTCATGGTTGACCTCCTGATAATCGTTTGTCATATATTTTCAGACCGCACCGCCGGAAAAACGCGGCACGTTCATTCACCGCCTCGTCCGGGGTGTGCAGCACGGTGTTCATCTCTCCGAACAGCTTCTGTCTTCTGCAAAAGATCCCGCGCAGAATGCGGAAAATCCAGTAGAACGGAAGCAAAAACGGAACTTTTTTCAGGCTCGGAAAATAAGCGCACATCGTCTTGTACGGCAGGAATACCCGACGCAGGACGTACCGGACGCGGTTGTTGCTCTCCTGCTCTTTGAGGATACGGTCAGCAACCCGCTGCTCGTCCGTTCCGAAGGTCCCGCTGCCCAGAATGTAAGCACCGAGCTCGTCCGTCACCGCATCGCCGGCGCCGCCGCCAAACCAGCATTCCGCAAGCTGCTCCAGCTTCGAGGCAAATTCCGTCAGCTCCAGTTGCTCCAGCAGCGCGGCGAGTTTTTCCTCGTCAAAGCTCCAGCCATGCTTACAGATATAGATGTCCATCACCTGCCGCACGCCGATGCCGCCGTTGAGCAAGTGCTTGACAAAATGGCACAGCAGATAGGCATAGTGTTCCTCGTGAGGAAGCTCAAGGATGCAGGTCTTTCCCTCCCGCGGCTCAGCGGAGGACAGCAGCGTTTCCAGAAATCGGCGGCTGCTCTCATTGCAGCCTTCATCTCTCAAGGAGCGATGCAGCTCATAGTTCAGTCGTGTGGGACTGATATAAAAATCCGTATCGCCCTGCTCGAAATGTACCGTTTCGTATCCGAGATCTTGCATGACATCCCGTACCCGCAGCGCCTGTTTTGCGTCAAACAGCAGATCGACATCAGACATATACCGCATTCCCGGCTTCGGATAAAGCGCCTTCAGGATGCAGCCCTTGAGTGGTAAAACCGGAAGCTTCTCCGCCTCAAACCGTTCCAGAAGTGCGTCCAATTCCCGCTCCTGCACCGCCTCCCGCGCCGCCGCAGCATAAGCAAGCTCTTTCAGGAGCTTGCGTTCCTGTCCTTGCGGCTGCTGCTCCGCCGGCAAATAAGGCAGCGCATAATAGAGCATATTTGCGACCCCATGCTTTTGAGCAAGCGGCAGGCAGTCCAAGATCTTCACCGTATCGGCGCTCCGTACCGTCTTCCCGAGCGCCGCCGTCAAAAGAAAGATCAGTCGTTCCTCCATCCTGCGCCCCTCCGTCTTCTTGGTCGTTCTCATTATATCATAGTTTCATCGCAAAAGGAAGCTTTGTTTCGTTATGAAAAGCCCGCACATACTGTGCGGACTGTGGTCGGCAGGAAGGGCGTCTCAATTCCGGCAGGAGACTCTTCGTGGGTGGGACATCTCCCCACCGTGTGCAGGTGCTTCCATTGTCTTCATTGCGAGGCGAGCGGTGCCGTGGCAATCTGTTACGAACACCGCCGAAAACCGGCGCGAAATGCACCTCAATGCCATTGACGGGGCTCCCGCGCGGTCAGACGTGAATTATTCTCCCAGCCGGATTATCGTGATCTCCGGCAAATTCAGCACACGCGGGATCCACCCATACCCGGACAGTCCGGAAGTGATCACCATTTTGATCTCGCCGAGCGTAAATAAGCCTTTATCGTACTTCGGAAACCATCCCTGCTCCGGCGCATACAGCCCGCCGACGAGCGGCAGCCTGCAAAGTCCGCCGTGCGTATGCCCGCAGAGCACCAGATCGATCGCCCAGTTATTATAAGCCTCATTGAAAATAAAGCTGTCCGGTCGATGGCAGAGCAAGATTTTATAAGCATCCGTCTGCGTGAAGTCGGAGAGGAAGCGGTAGGTTTCCGAGGCTTTCCATGCATCCTCACTCTGCGCGTTTCTGAAAGCATAGCCGAATATCCCGCCGACACGCAGCGTCTGTCCGTTGATTTCAAGATCGACATAGCCCTCTTCCAAAAGCGTCGCGCCGGCATTTTCCACGATCTGCCGCCATTGCGCCCCGCTTGCCGCTTCGTACGCGATCTCGGTATTTCCATAGCTCACAAAGACCGGCGCGATCTCGACCAGCTCACGCAGCAGGGCAGCAAAGCTGGCGATCTCGTCCTCCGAAGCATCCGCCTCAAACATATCTCCAACCACACAGATCAGATCCGGCGCCTGCTCCGC
>CAMEMX010000188.1 GCA_945927915.1 uncultured Clostridia bacterium | reverse complement strand
CGGCTTCTTGGCGAGGCCGTCGAATTCATACAGCGCGACGACCTTGCCCTTGACGCTGTGGTCGGGGTCGTGGTAGTCGCAGATCGTGACCTCCTGGTTCTGGCGGATCGTGCCGCGCTCGATGCGCCCGATGCCGATCCTGCCGACGTATTCATTATAATCAATGGAGGACACAAGCATTTGCAGCGGCTCGTCGGGGTCGCCCTCGGGCGCGGGGATGTAGCTGACGATGGTGTTGAACAGCGGGTCGAGGTTGACGCCCGTCTCGTTCGGGCTGTAGCTTGCGATGCCCTGCCGCGCGGAGCAGAAGAGCGTGGGCGATTCAAATTGCTCCTCGGTGGCGTTGAGGTCGAGCAGCAGCTCCAGAACCTCGTCCATGACCTCCTCGACGCGGGCGTCGAGACGGTCGATCTTGTTGACGACGACGATGACCTTGTGGCCCAGCTCCAGCGCCTTTTGCAGGACGAAGCGGGTCTGGGGCATGGGGCCCTCGGCGGCGTCGACCAGCAGGATGACGCCGTTGACCATCTTCAGAATGCGCTCGACCTCGCCGCCGAAGTCGGCGTGGCCCGGGGTGTCGACGATGTTGATCTTCGTGCCCTTATAGTGGACGGCGGTGTTTTTGGCGAGGATGGTGATGCCGCGCTCGCGCTCGAGGTCGCCGGAGTCCATCACGCGGTCGACGACGGCCTGATTTTCGCGGTAGATGCCGCCCTGCTTGAGCATCTCGTCGACGAGGGTGGTCTTGCCGTGGTCGACGTGGGCGATGATGGCAATATTTCGGATGTTTTTCTGGTCAGACATAAAGGGATTTCCTTTCCCGCGGCACGCACTGCCGCCTCATTAGATTTTATCCACAACTTAGAAATATAACACATTTCTTCGCGTTTCGCAAGAGAAATCGTGCAATTTCGCCCCGGCCTGACAAAAAAACGATTGACAAACAGGTACGAGTGTATTACAATGCTAATACACTCAAAGAACGGAGGATCTGCCTATGCTTCGGATCAACCAACTTACCAAGCGCTACGGCAGCAAATGCGCGGTCGACCACCTGACGCTGCACATCCGCCCGGGCGAGCTTTGCGCCTTCATCGGCCACAACGGCGCGGGCAAGACCACGACACTAAAGGCCTGCTGCGGCATTCTGGAGTTTGACGAGGGTGAGATCCTTGTCGGCGGCCGCAGCATCCGCACCGAACCCCTCGCCTGCAAGCAGATGATGGCCTATATTCCCGACAATCCCGATCTGTATGAATTCCTGACGGGCATCGCCTACCTGAACTTCGTGTGCGACGTCTACAAGGTCGGCGCTGCCGAGCGCAAGGAGCGCATCGCCCATTTCGCGGCGCTTCTGGAGCTGGGCGACGCCCTGTACCAGCCGATTTCGAGCTACAGCCACGGCATGAAGCAGAAGCTGGCGCTCATCGCGGCGCTGGCGCACAGCCCGAAGCTCATCCTGCTCGACGAGCCGTTCGTCGGCCTTGACCCCAAGGCCAGCCACCAGCTCAAGCAGGTCATGCACGAGCACTGCGCCGCAGGCGGCGCGATCTTCTTCTCGACGCACGTGCTTGAGGTCGCGGAGAAGCTCTGCGACCGCGTGGCGATCATCAAGGGCGGCAAATTGGTGACGTCCGGCTCGATGGAGGATGTACGCGGCAACGCCTCGCTGGAGGAGGTCTTCCTGGAACTGGAGGGCGGCAATGCTGAGTAAACTGATCCGCCTGCGGCTGAAGGGGATGTTCAGCCGCAGCACCGGCAAGCGCAAGGGCGGCAAGGGCGCGCCGGTCCTGTTCGCCCTCCTGTTTGTCTACTGCTTCGGCGTGTTCGGCTTCCTGTTCTACCAGATGTTCGGCATGATGGCAGAGTCGCTTTACGCAACGCCCTACGACTGGTACTATTTCGCGATGGTCGGCCTGTTCTCGTTCGCGCTGTCGTTTTTCTTCACGGCGTTCACGGCAAAGAGCGAGCTGTTCGAGGCGAAGGACAACGAGCTGCTGCTGTCCATGCCGATCAAGCCGCGCCTGATCCTGATGAGCCGCATGGCGACGCTCCTTTTGATGGAGTACGCCTTTGCCCTGCTGGTGCTGATCCCGGCTGGTCTGGCGTGGTTCATGACGGCGGGCGTGCAGGCGGCGCAGCTTGCGCTGTATATCGTCTGCTCGCTGTGCCTGCCGCTTTTGAGCGCGGCGATCGCGTGCCTGTTCGGCTGGCTTCTGGCGCTTGTGACCGCACGCGTGCGCAACAAGACCATCATCACCATGGTCTTTTCCCTGGCGTTCATGGGCCTGTACTTCTATTTCTATATGAACGCGCAGAAGTACATCACCCTCCTGCTGCAGAGCCACGAGGCCATCGCCTCGTCGATGCGCGGCTGGGGCTTCCTGTTCTGCCTCTACGGCGAGGGCATCGCCCATGCCGGGCTTGCGCAGACGGCGATTTTGTGCGCGGTGAGCGTGGGCGTGTTCGCGCTGATGAGCGCCCTGCTCGGACGTGGCTTCCTCAAAACGACGTCGACCGGCACACGCGCCCGCAAGGCCGTGCGCGGCAAGCTCGAGGCGACGAGCGCGTCCGTTTCCGCGGCGCTGCTGCGTCGTGAGCGCAAGCGCTTTACCTCCTCCGCGATCTATATGCTCAACTGCGGGCTTGGCCTGCTCCTTTCGGTGATCGCCGCCGTCGCCCTGCTCATCAAGCAGGCGGACGTGCGCTCGCTGCTGCCCATGCTCAGCGTCTTCGGCCTTGCGCCGGAGGACGCGGCGCTGCTGGGCGCGGTCGCGCTGTCGTTCCTTGCGTCGATGGATGTCATCACCGCGCCGTCCGTCTCCTTAGAGGGCAAGACGCTCTGGATCCTGCGCTCGATGCCCGTCTCGGCAAAGCAGGTCTTGTCGGCGAAATTGAAGCTGCACGAGCTGCTCTG
>CAMEMX010000187.1 GCA_945927915.1 uncultured Clostridia bacterium | reverse complement strand
TTGTCCTCCTTGATGTGGCGCTCCGTATAGGAAAGCCCGTGCGCGTCGAGCCACTGCTTCGCCTTCTTGCAGGTCGAGCAGGGCGGATACTGGATAAACAGCATAATGATCGCTCCTTTCGTGTCATACTTTCAGCACTTCCGCCGCGTAGATGAAGCGGCGCAATGTGTTTTCCGCGTTTTCTTTTGTCAGTATAGCAAAATCCGCAGAGAAAGGCAAGCGCAGCAGAAAAATTGCCGCTGCGGCAGGGAGAGATTCCCTGCCGCGGCGGCAATGAGAGGAAAAACAGCAAACGGTCATGATAGATATTGCGGATACACCTTTGCAAACAGCGCATCGACCTCGGCTTTGTCCGTTGCGGAATAGCCTGAGATTCGTGTGACGCAGAGCGCGGAGGCGCACTGCGCATAGCAGACCGCCTTTTCCAGCGCCCAGTCCCTGCTGAGTGCGGCAAGCAGCGCACCGGCAAAGGTGTCGCCCGCGCCGCCCGTGTCAATGGCTTCCATCGGGATGCCGGGGAAATAGCGTTCTGTGTCTCTCGTGACCAGAACGGTTCCCTTTTCGCCCAGCGTGATGATGACGGCCTCCCGGACGCCCTTGTTCAGGAGAATTCTCGCTGCCTCGGCTGCCGTTTCGCTGTCCGTCACAGGAACGCCCGTCAACAATTGCGCCTCGCGTTCGTTCGGCTTCATAATGGAGATGCAGGGGTACAGAGATTCGTCAATCGGCGCGACCGGCGCAGGATCGAGCATGGTGCGCACGCCCAGCGCTGCCGCGATGCGGATGGCGTGATCCACGGTTTCCAGCGGCACTTCAAGCTGCGCGCCGAGGATCTTGGCGCCTGCGATCGTCTCTCTGAGACAGTCGACATCGCTGCAGCTTACCTGTCCGTTCGCGCCCGGCACGACGACGATTTTGTTCTGCCCGTTCGCGTCAAGGAAAATACCGGCATGTCCGGTAGGCGTTTTGGTGTCGAGATGGACAAACTCCGTGTGCATTCCCATCTCCTCATAGGACTGCTTTTCCGCACGTCCGTATGCGTCGTCGCCCAGACGTTCGAGCAGGAACACATCTCCGCCGAGCTTTTGCGCGACGATCGCCTGCCCGGATCCCTTTCCGCCGACAACGATATGATAATCGTCACCGATCAGCGTCTCTCCTCTGGCGGGCAGCTCCGGCGAGGTGAAAACGTGGCACACGCTGCAGCTTCCAAGCACAACGACCCGGTTGTTCATAGCTTGCTCCCTCCCGTCAGATCAGCTTCATTTCCAGCAGTCCGGCTTTGATGACCGCCTTCTGCTCTTCCGTCACATAAGTCATGTTGCGCGGCATTCTCGTACCGTGGAAGGGCATATCCAGCAGCTCGCAGGCGTAATAATAGCCGTTCATGTCGGACGCCGTTTTCAGCAGCTTGCGCACCTTCATGGAAAACTTCTGTGCCTTCATCGCACCGATCGGATCGTCGTTGAACCATGCGTCCGTAATGGCGAGGATCACCTTCGGGAACGGCACGGAGGTCGCGGAGATCACGCCCACACCGCCGACGGCGAGCATCGGAAGCGTCAGCGCGTCGCTGCCGGCGATGCACTGGAAGTTCGGATTCTCCACCTGCAGGAGAATGTCCTGCAACGCCGAAATGTTCTGTGTGCTGTCCTTATAGCCGAGGACGTTCGGGTGGGCATTGGCGATTCTGGCGACGGTGCGCGGCGAGAGGGTGTTGCCTGTCTGCGGCACATTATAGATGTAGGTAGGATACTCGTCTGGGATGACCTCGTCAAAGAACTCCACCAGCGCCTGCTCGGTATAAGGGAAAACGGAGGGCTGCGAGACACACACAGCGTCGACGCCGATGTCCATATAGTCCTTGACCAGCCGCTTCGCGTCCGCGATGGAGTCCTCCATCACGTTCATCATCACCGGCACGCGACCCGCGGCGGCGTTGTAAAGCTCCTCACCCACGCGGCGCTTTTCCTCCATGGTGAGCAGATAGGTCTGCGTGGAAAGTCCGCCCATGAACAGGCCGTCGATCCCGTTTTTGACCTGATATTCCACCATTTTTCTCACCGGGCCAAAATCCAGCTCGCCGTTCGGGTGGTAGGCGACCATGATCTCGCTGATACTTCCGTCGAATTTATTCTTTTGCATCTTTCTGTTCCTTTCCGTTTCTGTCGGTCAATTTGCGGTCAACGCAGCCGTAATAGAAGATCCTCCGGGTTTCCGGCCGCAGCTTCAGCGTGACGTCCGGATAGAGGGTGATCTGCTGTCCCGCCATGTCCTTCGCGCGCCATGTGATCTCCGAAAAGATCACGATCGCGTTTTTCTCCTCCGTCGCACGGACGCTGTGAATGCAGTGCTCCCCTGTATATTCGCGGCACTGCCCCTCGTACCAGCGGCGAAAGCCGTCAAAGTCCAGCGGATTGTTCGGAAAATCAACGATGATCTCCTCTCCGACCGTCAATTCCTCCAGCGCGGAGAAGTCCGTCTTGCTGTCGATCCTGCGATACCATTCGCGGATGAACGTGCTTGCAAAATCCGTCAGTTCTGTCGTTTTATACTGCATACGATACCTCATTTCAAGCCTGGATGGGCGGGCTAAGTGTCTTCCGGCGAGAACGGCACGGTCATTGCCTCCGGTCCGGTCGCGCCCTTCTTACGGTTTGCGATGGAGACGATGACAAGCACGATCACCGTCGCCAGATACGGCAGCATCTTCAGCAGAACGGGCGAGACAGCAACGCTGATCGCCTGTAGCTGATAGGCCAGCGCCTCCATGCCGCCGAAAACATAAGCGGTTATCATGGCCGCCGAGGGCTTCCACATAGCGCAGGTGACGATGGCAAGCGCGATCCAGCCGCGGCCGCCGGTCATGTTCTCCGTCCAGGTCGGGATCGTGCTGAGGATCAGGAAGGAGCCGCCGAT
>CAMEMX010000186.1 GCA_945927915.1 uncultured Clostridia bacterium | reverse complement strand
CAGCATTTCCCTTATCGTAAATAACGGCGGGCGTTTTCGCCGGCCGAAACAAATTCAGGAGGTATTCCCATGGCTTTTGAACCCAAAACGCAGGCATTTACCTCGTCGATCGCCACTGTCACCCTCGGCACGGGGGACAAGGCTTGCAAGCTCGGCGGCGTGAACGTCCTGCCCTTCTACTCCTTCGACGCGCCCATCGAAAACGCGCCGAAGATCGGCGTAGAGATCACCGACGCAGGCATCGCGGCCTATCCGCAGAAGGGTCTGCAGGAATTCTACGCAGGCTGCACCACCCCCGCCGAAATGGCAAAGCGCGTTGAGACGATGCACGGCGCTTCCTTCGTCTGCCTGCATCTCGAGGGCGCCGACCCCAACGGCGAAAACAAGTCCGTCGAAGAATGCGTCGAGATCGCAAAGTCCGTCGCCGCCGCGACCGACCTGCCCCTCGTCATCATGGGCTGCAAGAACATCGAAAAGGATGCGGAGCTGTTCACCAAGATCTCCGAGGCCCTGCAGGGCAAGAACATCCTCGTGCTCTCCGCCCGTGAGGAAAACTACAAGGGCGTCGGCGCGTCCGCCGCGCTGGCTTACGGCCAGAAGGTCGGCGCAGAATCCGCCGTCGACATCAACCTTGCAAAGCAGCTCAACGTCCTGATGACCCAGCTCGGCGTCGCCCCCTCGTCCATCGTCATGAACGCAGGCTCCGCCGCCGCCGGCTACGGCTATGAGTACGTCGCCTCCACCCTCGACCGCATCCGCGCCGCTGCGCTGGCGCAGAGCGACGACCAGCTCCAGATGCCCATCATGACCCCCGTCTCCACCGAAGCGTGGGGCGTCAAGGAGGCCATCATGTCCGAGGCCGATATGCCCGAGTGGGGCGACGCCGAGGAGCGCGGCATCGAGATGGAGATCACCACCGCCGCGGCTTGTCTCGCGGGCGGCTCCGACGCTGTCATCATGCGGCACCCCGCTGCCATCAAGGCGATCGCCGACATGATCGAAGCGCTGGTCTGAGCGGAAGGAGGAAACATAAATGGCACTGAAAGGCTTAGATATTTTCAAGCTCTCCCCCAAGAAGAACTGTAAGGAATGCGGCAGCCCCACCTGCATGGCATTCTGCATGAAGGTCGCGCAGGGCGCCGTCGCGCTCGACAAGTGTCCGTACTTCTCCCCGGACGCCATCGCGAAGCTGTCCGAGGCCACCGCGCCTCCCATGAAGACCATCACGGTCGGCGACGACATCAAGCTCGGCGGCGAGACCGTCCTGTTCCGTCACGAGAAGACCCTCGTCTCCCGCAACCGCTTCGCCGTCCCCGTCTGCACCTGCATGGACGACGCGCAGGTCGATCAGAAGCTTGCCGATATGCAGAAGGTCGATTACGAGCGCATCGGCGAGCGCGAGTATGTCGAGTTCGTCCTCGTCCACTGCTCCAAGGACTCCGCGGGCAAGTGGGAAGACCTTGTCAAGAAGGCAATGGCCACCGGCCGCACCCTGATCCTCGACTGCGAGTGCGTTGAATGCGCGAAGAAGGCGCTTGACCTGTGCAAGGATTCCAAGCCCATCCTCAACGGCGCGAACGCCGAAAACTTTGCCGAGATGAGCGCCCTTGCCACCGAGGCGGGCGTTGTCCTCGGCGTCAAGGCCGAGAGCCTCGCCGAGCTGCATGACACCGTCAGCAAGCTCGAAGCCGCCGGCAACAAGAACCTGATCCTCGACGTGACCGGCAAGACCGCGAAGGAGACGCTGGCAAACGCCGTCCTCGTGCGCCGCACCGCCCTGAAGGACGGCGACCGCACCTTCGGCTATCCCTCCATCGTCAACCTCGCCAAGCTCGCCAAGGGCGACATCCACCTGCAGACCGCCCTGGCCGCCATGTTCACGCTGAAGTACGGCTCCATCATCGTCATGGAGCAGATGTCCTACGCCGAGGCCCTGCCGCTGTACGGCCTGCGCCAGAACATCTACACCGACCCGCAGAAGCCCATGAAGGTCGCCCCCGGCATCTACCCGATGAACGGCGCGACCCCGGACGATCCCTGCCTGATGACCGTGGACTTCGCCCTGACCTACTTCCTCGTCTCCGGCGAGATCGAGCGCTCCAACGTCCCCGTCAACCTGCTCATCACGGACGCCTCCGGCATGTCCGTCCTGACCGCGTGGGCGGCCGGCAAGTTCTCGTCCTCCACCGTCAAGAAGTTCTTTGACGAGTTCGACATCGCGGGCAAGATCAACAACCGCACCCTCGTCATCCCCGGCAAGGTCGCCGTCATGAAGGGCGAGATCCAGGACAAGCTGCCTGAGTGGAACGTCGTCGTCGGCACCCGCGAGGCGGTCGAGATCGTCAAGTACCTCAAGGACGGCGAGCACATCAAGGCCGCCGCTGCCGTCGCCGCTTCGAAGAAGCCCGCCGAGGAGAAGAAGCCCGTCGTGGACGAGAACGCCCCGATCGACTTCTCTAAGCTCGTCATTCCCGAAATCGCGCACAAGGACATGGGCGTGACCTACAAGCAGCGCAACGTGCAGTCGAAGAAGTTCATCACCATCGGCGAGCGCATCCACTGCATCAGCCCGGTCATCCGCGAGGCCATGGCTACCTTCAACCCCGATCCCATCCTGGAGCGTGCCGCGCAGCAGATCAAGGCCGGCGCGACCTACCTCGACGTCAACATCGGCCCTGCCGAGTCCAACGGCCCCGAGCTGATGACCTGGGCGGTCAAGCTCCTGCAGGAGAACTTCAACAACGTCCCGCTGGCGCTCGACACCGCCAACAAGAAGGCCATCGAAGCCGGTATCCGCGTCTATAACCGCACCAACGGCAAGCCCATCGTCAACTCCGCCGACGCAGGCTCCCGTATCTCGAACATCGACCTCGCCGCCGCCAACGACGCCATCGTCATCGCCCTGTGCTCCGCCGACGGCATCGCCAAGG
>CAMEMX010000185.1 GCA_945927915.1 uncultured Clostridia bacterium | reverse complement strand
CGTCCCCTGATTTTGACTTGTTTCGGAGGTCTTATGGAACAGCTTCTCACCCTGCTGCGCTCTCTGCCGGATTACCGGCGGCTGCTCGCGTGCGTGGAAAAAAACCGCGCGGCGGGCGTCTCCGGCGCGGCGCAGATCAACCGCTCGCACCTGATCGCCTCGCTGCTGCACGACACCGGACGCCCCGCCGTCCTCGTGTGCCAGGACGAGATGGCTGCGCGCCGGACGCAGGCCGAGCTTTCGGCCTTTCTGGGCGTCGAGGCGCCGCTGCTGCCGTCGCGTGACCTGACATTTCACAACGCCTCCGCCATCTCCCGCGGCTGGGAGCACCAGCGCCTGCGCCTGCTTTACGCCCTCGCGCAGGGCAGGCAGCGCCTTGTCCTGACCACGTTCGAGGCGCTTGCGCTGCGGACGATGCCGAAAAGCGTCCTCTTTTCCGCCGCGCTCACACTGCGCCCCGGCGCGCAGCTCGCGATCGAAGATCTGAGCGCCCGGCTGACGCAGGCCGGCTATGTGCGCGGCACGCTTGTCGAGGGCGTGGGGCAGTTTTCCGTGCGCGGCGGCATCTTAGACGTCTTTTCTCCCGCCGCCGAGCGCCCGGTGCGCGTCGAATTTTTCGGCGACGAGATCGACGCGATGGGCTACTTCGACCCCGTGACTCAGCGCCGCGTGGAAAACGCGGACGAGGCCATTCTCCTGCCCGTCGCGGAGACGCTCGCCGGGCTGCATCCGGACGGGGTGACGGGTCTGGCGGACGACCTTTCCGCCCTGCAGGCGCGGCTGCGCCGCCGCCGGACGCCCAACGAGGCGCTCCTGCGCACCCTCGCCGCAGACGAGGACAGCCTGCGCAGCGGCGCAAGCCTCTCCGCCGCCGACCGCTATATGGCGCTTATCTACCCCGAATTCTCCTGCGCCGCCGACTACATCCCCGCCGACGCGCTGGTCTTCTTCTGCGACCACGGCAACCTGCGCCGCGCCGCCGAGCGCTGCGTCGAGGAGCAGGGCATGATGCTCGACAGCCTGCTGGAATCGGGCATTCTGTTCGGCGAGCTGTGCGAATTCTCCGCAGATTGGGAGGCCGTGTGCGGCCGCGTCGCGGGTCGGGCGGCGGTCTTCCTCGACTCCTTCCTCGCCGCGTCCTACCCGCAGTCGCTCCAGCCCACGGAGCTGGTCAGCCTCACCGCCAAGCAGCTCCCGTCCTACGGCGGCAACCTTGAGGCGGCGGCGACCGACCTGAAATTCTACCAGAAAAACGAATACGCCTCCCTCGTGCTGTGCGGCAACCGCCGTCGCGGCGAGATTTTGGCGAAGCTCCTGCGCGAGCAGGGCCTGTCCGCCTTCCTCGCCTTCCCGCTGACGTCCCTGCCGCGCGGCGGACAGATCCTGCTCACCGACGGGGCGCTGCCCTTCGGCATGGAGTACCCCGACCTGCGCTTCGCCGTTCTTTCGGAGGGTCAGCTCCTGGCGCAAACCGCTCAAAAACCGCGCAAAACCCGTCAAAAAGCGTCAAACCGACAAAAATTGGACTCCTTCGCCGACCTCTCGCCGGGCGATCTCGTCGTGCACGAGTACCACGGCATCGGGCGCTACGTCGGCATGGAGCAGATGAAGATCGACGGCGCGGTCAAGGACTACGTCAAGATCGCCTATCAGGGCACGGACGTGCTCTATGTTCCGGCGACGCAGCTCGACCTGATCGGCAAATACATCGGCGCGGGCGAGGACGCGCCCGTCAAGCTCAACCGCCTCGGCGGCGACCAGTGGCAGAAGACCAAGGCGCGCGCCAAGGCCGCCGTCAAGGACATGGCGGAGGGGCTCATCAAGCTCTACGCCGAGCGCAAGCGCCTGCCCGGCTTCGCCTTCGCCGCCGACACGCCGTGGCAGGCCGAATTCGAGCAGAATTTCCCCTACGCCGAGACGGACGACCAGCTCCGCTCCATCGACGAGATCAAGCGCGACATGGAAGCGCCCCAGCCGATGGACCGCCTGCTGTGCGGCGACGTCGGCTTCGGCAAGACCGAGGTCGCCCTCCGCGCGGCGATGAAGGCAATCTTAGACGGCAAGCAGGTCGCGATTTTAGTGCCGACGACTGTCCTTGCGCAGCAGCATTATACGACGGCGGTCAACCGTTTCCGGGGCTTCCCCGTGCACATCGGCGTGCTCTCGCGCTTCTGCACGCCCGCCCAGAACCGCAAAAATTTAGCCGACCTGCGCGCCGGCACCCTCGACCTCATCATCGGCACGCACAAGCTGCTGCAAAAGGACGTGCAGTTCAAGGATCTCGGCCTGCTGATCGTCGACGAGGAGCAGCGCTTCGGCGTGACACATAAGGAGAAATTAAAAGAATTGTCACGCGGCGTTGACGTGCTGACCCTCTCGGCCACGCCCATCCCGCGCACGCTCAACATGGCGCTGTCCGGCCTGCGCGATATGTCGACCATCGAGGAACCGCCGCACGACCGCTATCCCGTGCAGACCTTCGTGCTGGAATACGCCGAGCCGGTGCTGATCGACGCGATGCGCCGGGAGATCGAGCGCGGCGGGCAGGTCTACTACCTGCACAACCGCGTCGAATCCATCGCCCAGTGCGCCGCGCGCATCAAAAAAGCCCTGCCCGACGCGCAGATCGGCATCGCCCACGGCAAAATGAGCGAGGAGGAGCTGAGCGAAGTCATGCAGCGCATGGCCGACGGCGAACTGCAGATCCTCGTCTGCACGACGATCATTGAGACGGGAATTGACATTTCAAACGTCAATACTCTCATCATCGAGGACGCCGACAAGCTCGGCCTGGCGCAGCTTCACCAGATCCGCGGACGCGTCGGGCGGTCGAGCCGCCACGCCTTCGCCTACCTGACCTTCCGGCGGGGCAAGGTGCTCACCGAGGTCGCGGAAAAGCGCCTCAACGCCATCCGCGATTTCGCGGAGTTCGGCTC
>CAMEMX010000184.1 GCA_945927915.1 uncultured Clostridia bacterium | reverse complement strand
CGTTCTCTACGGTTGATTCTGCAACATTTCGAGGACGATCACCTCGCAGGGCGTTTGACCCACCGTAAATTCGCCGTCGGCGAAGCACAGGCAGCGCGTGCGATCCTTTTGCAGGCGGAGTGTGAAGCCGGTTTCGCGCCGCTCGGCAAACAAGACGGAATTGGCGCTGCCGGCGCCCGTGCTGAGCGCCACGCTGTCCAGATGGAGGCGCTCGCCCGCCGCATTCACAAGGCACAGCACACCGCCGTCCTTTTCCTCCGGCGTCCACAGCAAGTCGGCGCTGACCGTGAAAGCGCCGTCGGCGTCCGGGGAAATACGGACGGCCTTCCCCGCGCCGTCGAGGGCGTAAAAGCCGCTGTCGTCGGCGACTGCGAGGACATAGCGCCCGTTTTTGCGCAGCTCCTGCGCCGCAGATACGCGAACGGGCAGATAGTCCGTCCGGCCGCATTGGGTGCAAACACCGTCCTGGAAGGTGTGCTGCTCCGTTTCCAGCACTCTGCCGTTGCGCGTCCTTGCGCCGCAGTCAAGGCAGCGGCTGTCGCAGATCACGCCGCGCGACGTACACGTCGCGGCGTAGACCTCGCCGGAGCAGGCGTTTTGGTGCGGACAATCCGTAATACAGAAGCGCTCGTTGCAAAGGGCGCTCACCCCGCCGGCGTTTTCCGCGCGGATGCGCAGGAAATAGCTGCCCTTCGGCAGAGCGGAGAAGCGGAGCATCTGCTGGAACTCGGCAACGTCAAAGCTGCGCGCGCCGACGCGGCGCTGCGCACTCGTCACAAGGCCGCCCTCCGCATCCAGGATCTCCGCCGTGACCGTCGCGATGTCGGAGTGCGCCGAGGTCAGCGTGCCCCAGAGCGGGATGCCGTCGCCCGCGTAGAAGGCCGTGTCCGCAAGGGAGAAATGCTCTCCCTCCCAGCGCACGGAGTCGTCGTTTTTCGTGACGGTGAGGCTGTCACAATACAGGACATGGAAGCCCTCGCCGTTTTCCGCCGTGATCCTGAGCGTGTAGCTGCCCTCGGGCAGGGTCGAAAAGAGCATCCCGCGCGCCGTCACGCCGAGATCGCAGAAGCAGCCCTGCGGTGCGGCAGCCGCGTCGAGAACAAGGCGACCGTCTTCATCCGTGACCGTCACGCCGACATAAAGCAGGCGCGAGAAGTCGGAGGCGACCATGCCATCGAGGAAGAAGGTGTCGCCCTCGCGCAGGCAGTACGGCGCGGACAGGCCGCACAGGCTGACCGCATCGCTGCGCACGAGGAAGCTCTGCTGCGCGACGAGGCAGGGGCCTCCGTCATTCAGCGCCTCCACGCGGCAGGTATAGGTGTCGACCGGCAGCGTATCAAGCGAAAGCTCCCTGCGGAATTCCTGCAAAAGCACCTGCTTTTTCCTGCGGTCGGTCTGCGCGGAGCGGATCTGCGCGCCCGTGCGGTCAAGGATCGTCACGCGGACATAGCGCAGCGCAGATCTCTCCGACGACACCACGCCCGTCAGCCCGGAAAGCTCCTGCGGGCGGTACTCGGCCTGCATGGAAAAGCCGGAGAGCGTGACGGGATCGTTGCGCACCCAGACGGAGAACGCCGCCTGCAGGAGCGTCTCGCTGCCGTCGTCCGTCTTTGCCTCGATGCGGTAGGTATAGCTGCCCATCCTGAGCGCGCCGAGGTCGGGCGCATCGGGAAGTTCGGCGAGGTCGAACGTCTCGGCCTCAGGCGCGGCGACTGCGGCGCAGACCTGTGCGCCCTTTTCGTCGCAGACGCGCACCGTGACCTCCTGCAGCGTTGTAGCGGCAAGCAGCGTGCCGGTCAGCTTGAATTCGTCGCCCTGCCTGACGTCGACGGGAACGGCGGCGTCGTCCAGCCGCACACCCGCAGGCGAGACGGCGAGCGACTGCTTCAGCAGCGTATTTTCGCCGCCGTTGTTCGTCGCGGTGATGCGCAACTCATAGCGTCCGGTTTCAAGCTTGGAAAGCCGGACGTCTCCGGCAAGGCAGGACAGGTCGAAGCTCTCCGTGCGCGGGATGGCGGAGCCGCCCGTGACGCGCGCGCCCGTTTCGTCATAAACGCCGACCGTCACGTTCGTCAGCACGCCGTCGGAAGATGTCACGCGGCCCTGCACCGGGAAGCTGCCGCCGCGCACCAGCACGGACGGCGCGCTCATCCCGCTGAGCCAGAGCGATTCGCCCGTGGCGGCATAGCCGTTGAAGCCGTAGCGCCGGCAGATCTCCGGATAGTCCTTGAAGCAGACGTTCATATCCGTGCCGCCCGGCACGCCATCGACGCTGCCGGACGAGGAATACTGCCACATTCCGTACAGGCCGTCATAGCGGTCGTAGGCATCGTATGTACCGTCCGAAAGGTACTGCGCCATCCAGCATTCGTATTTTGCACAGATCTTCTGCGTTTCGAGTTTGGCGTCGAGCCAGCTCTTGCAGGAATACAGGCCGACAAGCCAGCCGTCCGCCGCAACGTCGTCGAGAAACGCCGTTGCGAGCGCCGTCAGCTCCGACGGCGACATTTTCGCGTGGATGCTCGGCTCCTCGATGTCGTAATAGACCGGGTATTCCAGCACCTTGTCCTTCAGCCACGCTTTGAGGGCAGCGGCCTCCTTTTTTGCCCCGTCGACCGTGCTTGCGTAGGAATACAGGTACACGCCGACGTCCAGTCCGGCCGCCTTGGCGCGGGCATAGTTTCCCTCGAAGGTGTCGTCCTTCGTCGTGGCGAAGCCCGCGCGGAGGATCACGAAGCTGTAGCCCTGCGCCTTTATTTTATTGAAATCGACCGACGGTCCCTGCCAGTTCGACAGATCGACGCCGTGGGCATAGATCCCGCAGTCGTCGCCCGCCATACCGTCGGCGTAGCCGCGCTCATAACCCGCGCGAACCGCAGGCAGGAGCGCAGAAGCGCAGAGCAGGAGGCACAGAAGCAGTGCGATACAACGTTTCATTCCCA
>CAMEMX010000183.1 GCA_945927915.1 uncultured Clostridia bacterium | reverse complement strand
CGGCCATGTCACCATTTCCGCAGAGAGGAATAACATGATGATAGGAAACTCCCTTTTCCTGAGATCATTTGAAAGGTGTCGTGCTTATGAATGAGCGTTTTTGCCTGAACGACCTGGCTCCCGGCCAGCACGCGGCGGTAAGCCGGCTGCGGTCAACGGGCAGCATGCGCCGCAGGCTTTTGGATATAGGACTGGTCGAAAACACGGACGTCGAGTGCCTGGGCAGAAGCCCCGCGGGCGATCCCTCCGCGTTCCTGATACGGGGCGCGGTCATCGCCATACGCTCCGAGGACTGCGCGGATATTCTGATACATGCGCCGCGGCAGGCAGGTGCATAATGGGACTGACGAACAGCTCAGTCGGAATAAGGGCGGCCGACAGGGGGCCGGCGATACAAAGGCGCTCGCCGGACGACAGGGTCATCGCGCTGGCGGGAAACCCGAACGTGGGGAAAAGCACGGTGTTCAACGCCCTGACCGGTCTGAACCAGCACACGGGCAACTGGCCGGGGAAGACCGTTGCGAGCGCGCAGGGCAGCTTTACCGCCGGAGGACGCAGCTATGTTCTGGTGGATATCCCCGGCGCGTATTCTCTGATGGCCCACTCGGCCGAGGAGGAGGTAGCGCGGAATTTCATCTGCTTCGGGGAGCCGGACGCGGTCGTCGTTGTGTGCGACGCGACCTGCCTTGAGCGCAACCTCAACCTCGTGCTGCAGACGCTCGAGATATCGCGCCGCGTCGTGGTGTGCGTCAATCTGATGGACGAAGCAGGGCGCAAGGGCATAAGGCTCGACCTCGGGCTGCTGTCCGAGCGGCTGGGGGTGCCGGTCGTCGGGACGACGGCGCGCAGGAAAAAGAGCCTGTGCCGCCTCACGGATATGCTGGAGCGGGTGTGCTCCGCGCCCGGGTGCGGCGAAGCGTTTTCGGTGCGCTACCCCGACGCCGTCGAGGAGGCGCTCGGGCTTCTGGAGCCGCTCGTAAGGGAAAAATGCGCGGGGAGGCTCAACAGCCGCTGGCTCAGCCTGAAGCTGCTCGACCGCGACGACTCACTGATACGCGAGATAAACGCTTATCTCGGCGAGGACCTCCTGCGGGACGAAGAGCTTACGGCCGCGGTCGGGGAGGCGGAGGCGCTGCTCAGGGAGCGGGGGATCGAAAACGCCGACCGGCTCAAGGATCTGACGGTGGCAGCATTTATACATAGCGCGGAAAAGCTCTGCAGCGGCGTGGTCACCTGTGAACGCCCGCAGTACGCGGAGGCCGACCGGAGGCTTGACAGGTTCCTGACCGGAAGGCTCACCGGCTATCCCGTCATGCTCGCCCTGCTGGCGCTGATATTCTGGCTGACGATAAGCGGCGCGAACTATCCGTCGCAGCTTCTGGCAGACGGCCTGTTCCGGGTGCAGGACAGACTGACGGAGCTGTTTGAGTACCTCAATGCGCCCGATTGGCTGCACGGCGTTCTTGTTCTCGGCGTGTATCGCGTTCTGGCGTGGGTGGTGTCCGTGATGCTGCCGCCGATGGCCGTTTTCTTCCCGCTGTTTACCCTGCTGGAGGACGCGGGCTATCTGCCCAGAGTGGCCTATAATCTGGATAGACCCTTCAAGCGCTGCTGTGCCTGCGGGAAGCAGGCGCTGACCATGTGCATGGGCTTCGGCTGCAACGCGGCGGGCGTTGTCGGCTGCCGCATCATCGACTCGCCGAGGGAGCGGCTGCTGGCTGTACTGACCAACAACTTCGTGCCGTGCAACGGGAGATTTCCCACGCTGATTGCGCTGCTGACGATGTTCTTCGTCGGAACGGCGGGAGGCGGTTTTTCCTCCCTGCTTTCGGCGCTGCTTCTGACGGCGGTGATAGTGCTGGGCGTGGGCATCACGTTCGCGGTTACGAAGCTGCTGTCGAAAACTCTGCTCAGGGGCGTTCCGTCCTCCTTCACGCTGGAGCTGCCGCCTTACCGTAAGCCGCAGATAGGGAAGGTGCTCGTCCGCTCCGTGCTCGACAGGACGCTCTTCGTCCTCGGCAGAGCCGCCTCGGTCGCCGCGCCGGCCGGTATGGTGATCTGGCTCATGGCGAATGTCACCGCCGGCGGCGTCAGCATACTGGAGCACTGCGCCGCGTTTCTGGACCCCTTTGCCCGTCTGATGGGGCTCGACGGCGTTATCCTGCTGGCGTTCATCCTCGGCTTTCCCGCGAACGAGATCGTCATCCCCATCATAATCATGGCCTACACCGCGCAGGGGAGCATCCTTGAGCTTGACAGCCTTGCGCAGATGAAGCAGCTTTTCGTTCAAAACGGCTGGACCTGGGTGACGGCTGTGAGCGTCATGCTGTTTTCGCTCAACCACTGGCCCTGCTCGACGACGCTCCTGACGATAAAGAAGGAGACCGGCAGCCTGAAGTGGACGGCGCTGGCCGCCGCCGTGCCGACTGCCGTGGGCGTTGCGCTGTGCATCCTGTTTAACGCCGCCGCGGGGCTGTTTGCCTGATCGACCCGCGGGGTAAAATATACACGCCCCTATGCAAAACGGCGGGGGCGTGTTATTATTGTTCCGTAAAAGGAGGCTGCGCGATGAAAACACCTGAACATTTTGAATCGGACGTTTTGTTTTTCTTCGACGGGAAGCCGCGTGAGCTGGCCATGTTCGGGGAGCTTTTCGGGCGCATGGAGGAAGCCTTCCCCGAGGCCTCCGTCAAGGTGCAGAAGACGCAGATAAGCTTTTACGGCAGGCATCTTTTCGCCGCCGCGTCTCTTCCGCTGCGCCGGCGCAGGGATTGGCCGAAGGAGTGCCTGCTCGTGACCTTCGGGCTGGGATACCGCAAAAGCTCGCCCCGCATCGCCGTCGCGACCGAGCCCTATCCCGGACGCTGGACGCACCACGTCGTCATATCGGACGAGCGCTTGCCCGACGATGAGCTGACGGGCTGGCTGCGCGAGGCATGGGATTTCGCGGAGAGCAAGCGCTGACC
>CAMEMX010000182.1 GCA_945927915.1 uncultured Clostridia bacterium | reverse complement strand
CGGGGAGAATCCTGTCTTGCAAACGGGGCGCGAAGCTGATAGAATAGCAGAAAAACCGGCGCGGCAGACATCGACGGCTTCGGAAAGGGGCGTGCGGAAGTGCTTCAGATCAGGGACATCCACAAGGAATACAAAACGGGAAATTTAACGCAGAAGGCGCTCGACGGCGTCAGCCTGAACCTGCGCGAAAACGAATTTGTTGCGATCTTGGGTCCGAGCGGTTCGGGAAAGACCACGCTGCTCAACATCATCGGCGGCCTCGACCGTTACGACAGCGGCGATCTGGTCATCAACGGCATTTCGACGAAAAAATACAGGGATCGGGACTGGGACTCCTACCGCAACCACACGATCGGCTTCGTGTTCCAGAGCTACAACCTGATCCCGCACCAGACGGTGCTGTCCAACGTGGAGCTGGCACTGACGATCTCCGGTGTGTCGAAGCGCGAGCGCAGAAAACGCGCAAAGCACGCGCTGGAGCAGGTGGGACTCGGCGATCAGATGCACAAAAAGCCGAACCAGATGTCCGGCGGACAGATGCAGCGCGTGGCGATCGCGCGTGCGCTGGTCAACGATCCGGACATCCTGCTGGCGGACGAGCCGACCGGAGCGCTCGACACCGAAACCAGCGTGCAGGTCATGGAGCTTCTGAAGCAGGTCGCGCAGGACCGGCTGGTCGTCATGGTCACACACAACCCGGAGCTGGCCGAGGCCTATGCCACGCGCATCGTGAAGCTGCGCGACGGCAGGATCCGCGCCGATTCCGACCCTTATGAGATTGAAACGGACGCGCAGGCCGAGCCTGTGCATAAGAATATGGGCAAGGCGTCGATGTCGTTCCTGACGGCGCTGTCGCTGAGCTTCAACAACCTGCGCACGAAGAAGGCAAGGACGATCCTGACCGCCTTTGCCGGCTCGATCGGCATCATCGGCATCGCCCTCATCCTGGCGATGAGCAACGGGGTGAACAACTACATCCGCTCCATTGAGGAAAACACGCTCTCGGAATATCCCGTGCAGATCCAGGGCTCCGGCGTGGACATTACGGCAATGATGGGCCGCGATGCCCAGATGCGCGTCACGGGCGGCGAGGGCGAGGTCGGCGTGACGCAGATGATCACGAATCTGCTCTCCAAGGTCGATTCCAATGACCTCGGCTCGCTGAAGGCGTTTTTGGACAGCGGCGAAAGCGGCGTCGAGCCGTATGTCAAGGCAGTCGAGTATTCCTACGGCGTCTCGCCGCAGATCTACCTCGCAGGAAGGACGGGCGTGCGGCAGGTGAACCCCGACCGCTCGTTCGCGGCGCTGGGCATCGACGCCGGCGCCGGAACGAACAGCATCATGTCGATGTTCATGAACACGGACGTCTTTCACGAAATGCCGGCCTGCGCGGCGCTGTATGAGGGACAGTACGATGTCCGGGCGGGCAGATGGCCGGAGACATACAACGAGTGCGTCGTCGTCCTGACGGGCAACGGAAACATCAGCGATTTCATGCTCTACTCCCTCGGCCTGCGCGACAGCGTGGAGCTGGACGAGATGATCGCGCAGTTTCTTGCCGAGGAGGAAGTCGAGCTCCCGGAGGACATCCGACCGTATACCTATGACGAGCTGCTCGGCCTCCGCTTTAAGCTGGTGAACGCGGCGGACTATTACGCCTATGACAGCGAATACGGCGTCTGGAAGGACAAAACGGGCGACGCGGCGTATATGCGCGAGCTTGTGGAAAACGGCGAGGACATCACGATCGTCGGCGTGGTGCAGCCGTCGCCCAACGCCACGGCGACCATGCTGCAGGCGGGCATCGGCTATCCCGCCGCGCTGACGGAGCACATTCTGGAGCAGGCGGAATCGAGCGCCATCGTCCGCGCGCAGCTTGCGCGGCCGCAGATCAATGTGTTCACCGGTGAGGCGTTCGGTGCGGAGAGGGGCGAATTCGACATGGGCTCGCTGATCTCGGTCGACGAAGAACAGCTTGCCGCCGCGTTCCAATTTGACCAGAGCGCGCTCAATATCGATCCCTATGCCTATCTTAGCATGGACGGCATCACGATTGACCTTTCCGGCCTGCTCGACCCCGGGCAGATGGAGCTTCCGGCGCCGGAGCTTTCGCAGCTTCTGTCGGCGCTTGACATTTCGGTCACGCCGGAGGCGCTGGGCGAGCTGTTTTCCAAGCTGCTGGCGGGCTATGCGGCGTATGTCGCGGACGATCCGACGGCGGATTATGCCCGTCTGCCGCAGGCGTTCGCGGACTATCTCCGATCGCCGGAGGCGCAGCAGATCCTCTCCGACCGCATCGGAGCCATTGTGGCAGAAAACAGCAATGTGACGGTCTCTGCCGAGAAGCTTGCGTCGCTGGTGCGGCAGATCATGGAAGGCTTCGGGGATTACGCCGCCGAGAATGCGCTGACCGACCCGTCGCAGTTCGGGCAATACCTGCAGGATTACCTGCTCCTGCCCGAGACGCAGGAAAAGCTCGCGCAGAGTGCTGCGGAAATTTTGCAAATCGGCGGCTCCGTCGTGATCTCCGCCGCACAGCTCGAGGCACTCAGCAGCGAACTGACCGAGGGCTATGTGCGCTATGCGGAGGAAAACAGCCTGCCGATCCCGGGCAGGATCGACGAGCGCTTCGCGGAATATTTGAAGACCCCGGAGGCGCAGCAGCTTCTTCTCGACGCGGTTACGCAGATGGTCGACATGGACGCGCTGCGCGACGCTCTGGGTGAGGCCATGCAGGGCTACACCTCGGCGCTGGCGCAGACGCTGGAAGCGCAGATCACGGACGCGATGCAGCAGGTCGTTGCGCAGCTCGGCGCGAAGCTGGGCGGCGCGATGCAGCAGATGATGCGCCAGCTCGGCGCGAATTTGCAGACCGCCTTGCAGATCGACCCGACGGCCTTCACGCAGGCGATCCAAATGAACATGAGCGCGGACGAGCTGCGGGAGCTGCTGATGTCGCTGATGACGGGACAGGAATCCTCTTACGAGGGAAATCTGCGGAGCTTTGGCTACGCCGACCGCAGCAA
>CAMEMX010000181.1 GCA_945927915.1 uncultured Clostridia bacterium | reverse complement strand
CGGGCGTGTGCGGTGGCGGTCAGAGCTGCGTGAGGGCATCGGTCAGCAGGCGGACGAAGGCCGGGCGGTCGACGTCCAGCACGACGAAGGCGTTCTTCTCGCCGAATTTTTTGTCGCTGTAAAGGTCGGTGACGGTCTTTCCGAGGGTCAGCTCGGCCTGCGTCTCGACAAAAACGCCCGCTTCCCTGCCCGCAAACAGCTCCGGGTGCGCCAGATATGCCACCGGGCAGGCGTCGTGGATGCACCAGCCGGAACGTCCGCGCTCCATGTCCTTGCGCATGATATTCTGCGCCGCCGCCGCGAAAAACCGCGTCACGGGCGTATTTTTCTCCGCGATGGCGGCCAGCTCATCGGGGCAGAGCTGCGCCTGCTCCGTGACCTCCAGAGCGCACATCACAACCGGCACGCCGCTGCGGAAGACGGCCTGCGCCGCCTCGGGGTCTGCAAAGATGTTATACTCCGCGCAGGGCGTGCGGTTGCCGCGCGTGGCGGAGCCTCCCATCATCACGATGCGGTGCAGAAGCTGCGCCAGCTCCGGGTGCTTGGCAAGGGCGATGGCGACGTTCGTCACCGGGCCGAGGGTGATCAGCTCCAGCTTGCCCGCGTACCGCTTTGCCGCCTCAAAAAGCCCGTCCCACGCGGCAAGCGCCTCCGGCGCCCGTTTGGGTTCGGGCAGGACTGCGCCGCCGAGGCCGTCCGCGCCGTGAAACTCCGCGCCGTCGTGATAGTCGCGCAGCAGCGGCTTCTCCGCGCCGCGGAAGACGGGATAGTCTGCCCCCACCAGCTCGCAGAGCCTGAGGGCGTTTTTGGTCGTTTTTTCCAGATCGACGTTGCCGGCGACGGTCGAGATGCCGACGATGTCCGTCTCGGCCTGCCGGTGCGCCAGCAGAAGCGCCGCGGCGTCGTCCACGCCGGGGTCGCAGTCGATCCAAACCGGGTATTTTTCCATCGTTATTCCTCCCCATACGTTCCGACCGCTTCGACGAGCAGGTCGGCAAAGCCGCCGCGGTCGATGTCGAAATTGACCAGCGCGTTGGCGGGCGCACGGTCATGCCCGACCGTCGCGCCGCGGCAGTATTCGCCCCGCGTCTCGATCTCGACGCACAGGGGGCGGCTCGTGAGCAGGTCGGGCCGCACGAGGCTGACGACCGCGACGGGGTCGTGGACGGGCGCACCGGCGTAGCCCAGCTCGCGGTGGAAGCCGTAGAAGAACTCCAGCCAGTCCGCCACGACGTGCGCCACGCGGTTGCCGACCCTGCGGATGCGCTCGAAATCCGCCGGGAAGAGCAGCGCCCGCTCCGTCACGTCGAGGCCGCTCATGATGATCGGCACGCCGCTTTCAAAGACGGTTTTCGCCGCCTCCGGGTCGACGAGGATGTTGAATTCCGCCGCGGGCGTCCAGTTGCCGTGGGTGATGCCGCCGCCCATGAGGCTGATCGTCTCGATTTTCGGCTTCAGCTCCGGGTGCGCCAGCAGGAGGGCGGCGACGTTGGTCAGAGGGCCGGTCGGGACGATGGTGACGGGCGTTTCGCTCTCGCGCAGCACCTTCGCCATCAGCGCGACCGAGCGCAGCGGCGACAGCGGCGCGTTCGGCTCCGGCAAAACAGGGCCGTCCAGCCCGCTCTGCCCGTGGACGGAGGGCGCGTTCATCGGCCTTGCCAGCAGCGGCGCGGGCTTGCCCATCGCGACGGGCGCCCGGATGCCCAAAAGCGTGCAGACACGCTGCGCGTTACAGGTCGTTTTTTCGATGGTCTGGTTGCCGCAGACCGAGGTGACCGCCCGGATGTCGAGCATCGGGCTGGCCTTGGCGAGCATCCACGCGATCGCGTCGTCGTGACCGGGGTCGCCGTCGAGGATGACGGGTCGGAGCTTGTTCATGCGTTTTTGTCCTTTCTGCACAAAGTTCAGGCTTGCATTTTGGCGGTTTTTGCTATACAATCAGGGCAAATAATCCTTTAGGAGGAAAAAATGAGAGAGTTCTTCAAAAAGCAGGGCGTCGTGCCCTCGTGGAAGACGTATTTCGTCACCGCGATGGGCGCTATGGCGCAGGGATTGTTCTGCACGCTGCTCGTCGGCACGATCCTGAACACCATCGGGCAGCAGTTCAACATCGGCTTCCTGACCAAGACCCTCGTGACCATCAAGCAGGGCGCCCAGACCATCGACTGCACGCTCGGCGGCCTCGTGTCGCTGACCGTCGGCGCGGGCATCTCCGTCGCCATCGGCGTGTCGCTTAAGGCGCCGCCGCTGGTGCTGTTCTCGCTGATCCCGGTCGGCTTCGCGGCCAACGCGCTCGGCGGCGCAGGCGGCCCGCTCGCGGTCTATTTTGTCGCAATTATCGCCTGCGAATGCGGCAAGCTTGTCTCCAAGACCACGAAGATCGACATTCTGGTCACGCCCATCGTCACGGCGCTCGTCGGCATCGGCCTTTCGTGGCTGATCGCCGCGCCCATCGGCACGGCGGCAGCCGCCGTCGGTGAGGCGGTCAAGTGGGCGACGGCGCAGCAGCCCTTCCTGATGGGCATTCTCGTGTCCGTCATCATCGGTGTGGCGCTGACGCTGCCGATCAGCTCTGCCGCGATCTGCGCTGCCCTCGGCCTGACCGGTCTGGCAGGCGGCGCTGCCGTGGCAGGCTGCTGCGCGCAGATGGTCGGCTTCGCCGTGATGAGCTTCCGCGAAAACCGCTGGGGCGGCCTCGTCGCGCAGGGCATCGGCACGAGTATGCTGCAAATGCCCAACATCGTCAAAAATCCGCGCATCTGGATCCCGCCCACCCTCGTCTCCGCCATCACCGGCCCGCTGGCAACGTGCCTGTTCAAGATGGAGATGAACGGCACCGCCGTCTCCGCCGGCATGGGCACCTGCGGCTTCGTCGGGCAGATCGGCGTCTATTCCGGCTGGGTCAGCGATGTCGCCAACGGGACGAAGGCCGCCATCACCGCGATGGACTGGGCCGGGCTTGTCCTGATCTGCTTCGTCCTGCCCGCCGTCCTGACGCCGCTGCTGGGCGCGCTGCTGCGCAAGCTCGGCTGGATCAAGGAGGGCGACCTGAAGCTCGAGCTGTAATT
>CAMEMX010000180.1 GCA_945927915.1 uncultured Clostridia bacterium | reverse complement strand
GGTACGGATGGACAGGTTTGTACGGTTTTAGCAGTTCCTGCACGAGATTGCCACGGCTTGCTGCACAAGCCTCGCAATGACACAGACGGGAGTTTCTGCACACGGCTTATGGCTGCCCCCGCCCTACATTTGAATTGTGCGAAGCACACCACACTTATTCGCTATTCACAATTCACTGTTCACTATTCACTGAAAAAACAGATTGCCACGGGCGATAAATCGCCCTCGCAATGACATATCAGGCGACCCCGTCGTTTCGCTCCTCGCAACGACATGGTCGGAAGCGGTCATTATTTATGGTATCTTGTGCCCGCCTGGATGGTCTCGGCGCGGTAGATCTGCTCCAGCGCCATGACGCGCATCAGGTGGTGCGGGAACGTCATCGGCCCGAAGGACAGGCGGAAATCCGCCATGCGCTTGATCTCCGGGTCGATGCCGAAGGACGAGCCGATCAGGAAGCAGGCAGCACTTTTGCCCTCTAACTTGATATTTTTCAGCTTTCCCGCCAGCGCTTCGGACGAAAGCTCCTTTCCCTCCGGCGTCAGGACGCAGAACCACGCGTTTTTCGGGATGGCAGCGCGGATGAGCGCGGCCTCCTTCGCAAGCCCTGCGTCGATCTCCGTGCGGTTCGGGTCGTCCGGCAGGCGCGTCTCCGGCAGCTCCACGAGACGGAAGCTGCAATACGCGCCGAGGCGCTTGGCATATTCGTCCACGGCGGATTGATAGAACTTTTCCTTGAGCTTACCGACAGACAGCAGTGTGACGGAAAACATTGTGCTTCCCTCCTGTTTCAACGCTCGTCAAACGGGACATACTCCTTATAGCGCAGCAGCGGCTTATAGGCCGGGCGGTAGATGCGTCCGCCGGTCAGGACCTCCTCCATGCGGTGCGCGCACCAGCCGGTGATACGCGCGACGGCGAACAGCGGCGTGAACAGCTCCGTCGGGATGCCGAGCATCCGATAGATCAGGCCGGAGTACATATCGACGTTCGCGCACATGACCTTTTCCTTGCCCGTGACCTCCGCGAAGACGCGCGGTGTGACGCGCTCGATGGTCTCCATCAGCTTCAGCTCGCCCAGCATGCCCCGCTGCTCCGCGAGCTTCCGGGCGCTTTCCTTTAAGATGACGGTACGCGGGTCGGAGAGGGTGTAGACCGCGTGGCCCATGCCGTAGACCAGGCCGCTGTGGTCGCTGGCCTCGCCGCGCAGGATGCGGCCGACGTACTGCGCGACCTCGTCCTCGTCCTTCCAGTCGCGGACGTTCTGCTTGACCTCCTCGAACTGGCGCAGGACGCGCTGGTTCGCGCCGCCGTGCTTCGGGCCCTTGAGCGAGCCGACCGCCGCGGCGATGGCGGAATAGGTGTCCGTCCCGGTGGACGAGACGCTGCGGCAGGAGAAGGTGGAGTTGTTGCCGCCGCCGTGCTCGGCGTGGCAGACAAGGCACAGGTCGAGCAGCCGCGCCTCCTCCTGCGTGAAGCTCTTGTCCAGCCGGATCATGCGCAGGAAATTCTCTGCCGCCGAGAGCGTCGGCAGCGGACGGTGCAGATAGAGGCTGTCGTTGTCAAAATAATGGCGCTTGACGACGTAGGCATAGGCCGCGATGACCGGGAACCGCGCGACCAGCTCGATGGACTGGCGCATCATGTTCTCCAGGCTCGTGTCGTCGGGATTGGGGTCGCAGGAATACAGCGCCAGCACCGAACGGCCGAGCTTATTCATAATATCGTGGCTGGGGTTTTTGAGGATCATGTCCTCGGTGAAGTTGTCCGGCAGGGCGGTCGTCTCGTTCAGCAGTCCGGCAAACATTTCGTAGTGCTCCCGCGTCGGCAGACGGCCGAACAGCAGCAGGTAGGCGACCTCGGTAAAGCCGAAGCGCCCTTCGCGCACATAGGCCGAAACGAGGTCTCTCAGCTCATAGCCGCGGTAAAACAGCTTGCCCTCCATCGGCTCGCGCTCGCCGTCGACCATGCGGTAGCCGAGGACGTTGCCGACCTTGGTGCAGCCGACCATGACGCCCGTGCCGTCATCGTTGCGCAGGCCGCGCTTGATGCTGCTGTTTGTGCGTGCCTCCTCGGTCAGGCTGTTATGAATCTTGTAATCCGTGCATAGATTGTGAAGGAACTCGGACATCATCGCATAGCTCATGGCCTCGGACATAGTATCACCCCGTAAATAATTTGTACTATTTTAACAGAAACAAAGCCATCCGTCAAGGAAATTCAAAGGAGGATATGGATGAAACGTTTGATACTGATCGTGTTATGTGCCGCCGTGCTCTGCGCGGGAGGCATCGTGCTGCTGGAAAAGCGGGAACCGCCGCAGGAGCCCGCGCCGCAAGCGCAGGCGCCCTCCGCGCCGCCGGAGCCTGTGCAGGAGAAGTCCGCGTCGTTTGACGAGGCGGTCACGCTGCGCGTGCTGACGGACGGGGGCGTCGAGGAAGTCGCGCTGCACGACTATCTCGTCGGCGTGCTCGTGGCTGAGATGCCGACCGACTTCCCGCCCGAGGCGCTCAAGGCGCAGGCCGTCGCCTCGCGCACCTTCGCCCTTCGACAGGCCGAGGCGCACAAACACGCCGGCGCGGACGTCTGCGCCGATCCCGCCTGCTGCCAGGGCTATCGCGCCGGGCAGACGGACGAGGCCGCGCTGCGTGCGGTCGAGGAGACGGACGGACTGGTGATGACCTATGACGGCGCGCTCATCGACGCAACCTTTTTCTCCTGCTCCGGTGGACGGACGGAGGCGGCGGTCGCCGTCTGGGGCGGCGACATCCCCTACCTGCGCTCGGTGGAAAGCCCCGGCGAGGAGGACGCGCCGCGCTACGTCGAGACGGTCAGCCTCAGCGCGGAGGAATTCTCCGCCGCGTTCTGCGAGGCCTTCCCGGAGGCAAATCTCGCCGGCGGGCCGGAGAGCTGGTTCGGTGCGTGCAGCTACACCGACGGCGGCGGCATCGAAACGATGTTCATCGGCGGCGTCCCGGTCGGCGGGACGCAGCTTCGCAGGCTCTTTTCCCTGCGTTCGACGAACGTCTCCGTCCGCGTGACGGGCGGAGACACGATCGAGCTGACGACGCACGGCTTCGGTCACCGCGTCGGGCTGAGCCAGTACGGCGCGAAGGTCATGGCGGAGGAGGGCCGCGATTTTGAAGCGATCCTGACACATTATTATACCGGCGCAAACGTAACAAGGCTGCTCACCGAGCAGCCTTGTTA
>CAMEMX010000179.1 GCA_945927915.1 uncultured Clostridia bacterium | reverse complement strand
ACACCACAGTCATTCACCCTTAGTCCTTAGCCCTTAGTCAATATAGATTGCCACGGCTTGCTTTGCAAGCCTCGCAATGACATAGGCGGCAGTACCTGCACCGGCGCGCCCCGTGGTCGCGCCCTACATTTTTTGTGCGAAGTAAAAAAACGGCAGCCGGGGTTCCGGCTGCCGTTTTCGTTCAAATTACAGATACTTTTTCAGCGTCTCGGGGGCGTTGGCGGGATCCTCGGAGACGACGACGGTGAAGGAGAGGTCGTTCGCCGCGCCGAACTTGTCGCACCAGAGGATGAAATCCTCGACCTCGGCAATGCCCGCGTTCTCGACGAGCTTATAGAAGCTGTCGATGAAGATGTGGCTGATGTCAAAATTGCCCGCGTGCAGGCCGCTGATGAAGCCCTTGAGGAAGGGCAGCGAGCCCATCATATATTCCTGATAGTCGATCAGGCGGACGCGGATGTCAATATCGTAACGCAGCTTGGTGCCCTTTTCGATGCAGACCATGCTGCCGGTTTCGTTTTTCACGGATTCGTTGATGTCCTGCACCAACTGCTTGGTTTTGCCGGAGCCCTTCAGGCCCATGAGTAACTTGACCATAGGAAATTCCTCCTTTGATTTGGTAATTCTATTTTACCAAGTTTTTTCCGATTTTGCAAGGGGAAGGAAAATATTTACAAAATGTCCCCGTTTTAGATCAATAGCCGGGCTTGCCGAGGAGCTTGAACATATTCTTCTTATAGAACTCCACGCCGGGCTGGTTGAAGGGGTTCACGCCGAGCATATACGCCGAGATGCCGCACGACAGCTCGAAGAAATAGAACAGCTCGCCCAGCGTATCCGCGTCGACCTCGTCGGTCTGCAGGACGATGACGGGAACGCCGCCGTCGACGTGGGCGTTCAGCGTGCCGAGGAACGCCTGCTCCTCGACGAAGTCGAGCGTCTTGCCCTCCAGGTAGTTCAGGCCGTCGAGGTTCTTCCAGTCGACCTCGATGGAGGTCTTCTTGCGCGGGGCGGTGAAGCGCACGACCGTCTCGAACAGGTTGCGCTCGCCCTGCTGGATCATCTGGCCGAGGGAGTGCAGGTCGGCGGTGAACTCCGCCGTGGCGGGGAAGATGCCCTTGCCGTCCTTGCCCTCGCTCTCGCCGAAGAGCTGCTGCCACCAGCCCGCGAAATAGCGGAAGCTCGGCTCATAGCAGCACAGCATTTCGATGGCCTTGCCCTTGCGGTACAGGAGGTTGCGGATGGCGGCATACTGCCACGCCGGGTTTTCAAACGAGCGGATGTCCAGCTCTTTTCTTGCGCGGGCAGCGCCGAGCATGACGTCGACGGGGTTGATGCCCGCGACGGCCATGGGCAGCAGGCCGACCGCCGTCAGGACGCTGTAGCGTCCGCCGACATTGGGCGGGATGACGAAGGTCTCGTAGCCCTCCTCCGTTGCCATCTGGCGCAGAGCGCCGCGGGCGGGATCGGTGGTGACATAGATGCGCTTTTTTGCCTTCTCCGCGCCGTACTTGCGCTCAAGCATCCAGCGCAGGGCGCGGGTGGCGATCGCCGGCTCGGTCGTCGTGCCGGACTTGGAGATGATGTTGATGGAGAAATCCTTGCCCTCAAGCAGGGCGCACAGCTCCTGCCACGCGCGGGTGGAGAGGTTGTTGCCCGCGAAGAAGACCTGCGGGTCCTTGCCGCGGAGGTTGTGGTTCTGGCCCTTGACCAGCTCGATGGCGGCACGCGGCCCGAGGTAGGAGCCGCCGATGCCCACGACCACGAAGACGTCGGAATCGGAGCGGATGCGCTCGGCGGCGCGGCGGATGCGGCGCATTTCGTCGGTCTCCTCAAAGGTCGGAAGGTCCAGCCAGCCGAGATAGTCGTTGCCGGGGCCCTTGCCCTCGGTCAGGATCTTGTGCGCCTGGAAGACCTCCTGCTCCGCGCCCAGCAGATCGGGAAGGGACAGATCGCCCCAAACATTGGAAATGTCAACTTTAATCATGTACGAAGTCTCCTTCATCGTTTTTCTTTTCTATTATCGTACATCAAAACGGCGAAAAACTCAATACAAATATGAAAAAAGTTTGGGGTAGAAATCCGGGCAAAAATTGTGTATAATGACAGCATACATCAAATACCGGCAGCGGCGCGGCCTGTTTTGTCGGTGTTTACCACAGAAAGGACGTGTTGTTATGAAATACGGTTTCGGTGTCGACGTCGGCGGCACGACCGTCAAGCTCGGCCTGTTTGACGAAGGCGGAAGCCTTCTGGACAAGCGCGAGATCCCGACCCATACGGAAAACGGCGGTGAGCGCATCCTGCCGGACATTGCCGCTGCGCTCGACGTTATTCTGCACGAATACGGCATCGCAAAGGCGGATGTCATCGGCATCGGCATCGGTGTGCCCGGCCCGGTCAGCGACGAGGGCGTCGTCAACCGCTGCGTCAACCTCAACTGGGGCGTGTTCAACCTGCACGAGGCGCTCGGCGCTCTGACCGGCCTGCGCGTCAAGGCGGGCAACGACGCCAACTGCGCCGCGCTGGGCGAGGCGTGGAAGGGCGGCGGCGCGGGCAGCCGCTCGTCGCTGTTCGTCACGCTGGGCACCGGTGTCGGCGGCGGCGTGATCCTGAACGGCAAGATCCTCGGCGGCGCACACGGCGTCGGCGGCGAGATCGGTCACATTACCGTCAGCGCGCCGGACAAGCACCCCTGCACCTGCGGCAAGCGCGGCTGCGTCGAGCAGTACGCCTCCGCGACGGGCATCGTCCGCGTGACGAAGGAGCGCCTCGCCGCCTGCGATGCGCCGTCTGTCCTGCGCGAAAAGGCAGAAACGCTCACCTGCAAGGATGTCTTCGACGCGGCAAAGGCGGGCGACGCCCTCGCGGTCGAGACGCTGGAGCAGGTCTTCGACTATCTCGGCGAGGCGCTGGCCTCCGCCTGCTGCGTGTGCGACCCGGAGCGCATCATCCTCGGCGGCGGCGTGACGAAGGCAGGCGAATACCTGCTGCACGGCGCTGCACGCCACTTTGAAGCACATATGTTCCACGCCTGTAAGGGCACGGAGTTCTCCCTCGCCACCCTCGGCAACGACGCGGGTATGTACGGCGCGTACCGCCAGCTTGCCTGATGAACGACTTATTCCACCCGGAAATGACGCCCGCGCAGGTGAACGCCATGTCCGCTCTCGCGCTGGCGCACATCGGCGACGCGGTGTTTGAGCTGCTCGTGCGCACGGAGC
>CAMEMX010000178.1 GCA_945927915.1 uncultured Clostridia bacterium | reverse complement strand
CAGTCGAAGTGATAGCGGAAGCCCGGCGTATCGCCGTATTCCGCCAGCCAGAGCGTATAATCCTGCAGCTCCTCCAGCGCCAGATGCCCATAGCCGTAGGTCTGGTTGAAATACACGCCCGCCGTATAGCCCCGCCGCTCGACCGCCTCGCAGAACGCGAGCGCACACTGCGTCATCGGCACGGAGGCTGCGCTGCCGACGCGTGTGCCGCCGGAGACCTCCTCCCAGTCGTAAAACACCGGCAGATCGAGCGCTTCTCCGTCCAGAATTTCGCAGGCAAATTCCGCTTCCTCCGCCGCCTCGTCGGCGTTGAGTGCCTGCGAGAAGAAATAGACGCCCACCTTGAGCCCCGCGGCCTTGGCGCCCGCGAAATTTTCGCGGAACTGCTCGTCCTCATAGAGCTTGCCCTCGGTCGAGCCGCGATAGCCCGCGCGCAAAATGGCAAACTCCACCCCCGCGTCGGCAACCGCCTGCCAGTCGATCACGCCCTGATGGGTCGAAACGTCGATGCCGACCATGTGCTTTCCGCCGTCGTAGCGCAGAAAGCCATCGCGCATGGCAAACGCATCGGGCTCGTATTCGTTTTTTGCCGCCGTCGGTCCGGACGGCGCTTCCTCCTCCGCCGGAGCGCGCAGCAGAAACAGCAGCGCGCCAACGACGATGACTGCCGCAGCAACGGCAAGCGCGATCGCCACGCGGCGCAGCGCCGGATCCTTTCTCTTGTGTGTCATAACGCACCGCCTTTCGTTTCCATTATATCACATTCGTCAATCCCCGCGTGATTTCCTGAAATACCCCCTTGCCGACGGCGCTTTTTTATTGTAAAATGAATAGAAACACACCGCTTTGGAGGCTTGCCATTGAAACGCTTGTTCCGCAGAGGCGCCGCGGCGCTTCTGCTTCTGACCTTTCTTCTCTCATTCGCTGCCTGCGGCGCAAAGGAGCCGTTGCCGGTCGAAACGCGCCCGTCCGAGGGCGTCGGCGTTGCGACCGTCAGCGCCGTCGGTGACATTTATCTGACCGACGAGATGCTCACCGACGCACGCCGCGTCAACGGCGCCTACGACTTTTCTCCGCAGCTTGAGGGCGTCTGCTCTGCGCTGGCCGCAGCCGACGTCACCATCGGCAATTTTGAGGGCACGTTCTCCGGCGCGCCCTACGGCAAGGACGCCGGCAGCTACCCGGACGAGTTCGCCGCCGCGCTGAGCGCAGCCGGCTTTGACCTGCTGCAAACCGCGAATTCCTACAGCATCTTCGCAGGTCTGAGCGGCCTGCAGCGCACAAAGGCCGTGATCAGCGACAACGGCATGGAAGCCGTCGGCACCTACTACGACGCAAACGACCGCGAGGAAAATCCCGTCATTATCCGGGAGGTCAACGGCGTGCGCATCGCCTTCGTCGCCTTTACCAAGGGCATGGGCGGTCTGAGCCTGCCGGACAACGCCGCCGGCTGCGTCGATCTGCTCTATTCGGACTACACGACCGACTATTCCGACCTTGACACCTTCGCCATCGACGCCGTGCTGCGCGCGGCAAAGGCGGAAGACCCCGACGTCATCATCGCCGCCCTGCACTGGGGCAGCGAAAACGTCCGCCAGATCAGTGAAAAGCAGGAGGCCGCGGCGGACTATCTGTTCCGAAACGGCGTGGACGTCATCCTCGGCTCGCATTCGCACCAGGTCGGCACGGTGGAAAAGCGCACCGTCACGTTTGAAGACGGCCGCTCGAAGGACGTCGTGCTCGCCTACAGTCTGGGCGATTTCTGCGTCGCCGGGCGCGGCGAATGCAACGCATCGCTGATCCTGAACCTTGAATTCACGCGCGACCACGCCAGCGGCACGACGACGATCACCGGCGTCAGCTACACGCCCGTTGCGACCTATGACCGCGGCCCGAAGGCAGCCGACCGCTACGCCGTCATCGACATCGACAACGCCCTGTCTCTCTACCAGAGCAATTATTACGATCGCATCGACGCAAGCCTGTACGAGACGCTGCTGGAAAAGCGCAAGGCGCTCATCGTCCGCCTGACGCCGGAGAAAGAGCAATAAGGCCGAAAAAACGACGCTCCGGACGGAGCGTCGTTTTGGTTTTGACTTGGATCAGCCGTTCTCGCGCATCTTGGCGAAGCACTCGCTGCAGTAAACGGGACGGTCGGTCTTCGGCTCGAAGGGAACGCGAGCCTCGCCGCCGCAGTTGGCGCAGACAGCGGTGAAATACTCTCTCGGGCTGCGAGCAGCATTTTTGCGGGCGTCACGGCAAGCCTTGCAGCGCTGCGGCTCGTTCTGGAAGCCTCTCTCAGCATAGAACTCCTGCTCACCGGCGGTGAACACGAACTCGTTACCGCATTCCTTGCAAACTAAAGTCTTGTCTTCGTACATTTTGGTTACCTCTCTTGATAAGTGATTTGCCCTGACGCTATTTCCATCAAAAAATGCTTGCTGGTTTGACACAGGGTTGATATTGCGAACGGCGGCCGCTTCAAGCAGCATCCGTATGCTTTATTCATTATAGCATGTTGTTCGCTTTTGTCAATAGTTGATGAAATATTATTTTTACCCGACAAATTTTTGTGAATATTCGACGGTTTTCCCGCTGAAATTTGTTCAAAACGTCAGTTGCTCCGGCGTTCCGCAGGGCAGATGCAGGTGTTCGCACGCAAGCTGCGTGACACAGCGGCCGCGCGGCGTGCGCGTGAGGAAGCCGATCTGCATCAGGTACGGCTCGTAAACATCCTCCAGCGTGACCGCCTCCTCGCCGATGGTCGCCGCCAGCGTCTCCAGACCGACCGGGCCGCCGCCGTAGAATTTGATGATCGCCGTGAGCATCCGTCGGTCGGTCGCGTCGAGGCCGAGCTTGTCGACCTCCAGCTTGCTCAGCGCGTGATCCGCCGCCTCCTTGGTGATAACGCCGTCATAATAAAGCTGCGCAAAATCGCGCACGCGGCGCAAGATGCGGTTGGCGATACGCGGCGTGCCGCGGCTTCTTGACGCGACCTCCAAAGCGCCCTCCGGGTCGATCTGCATTCCGAGCAGGGTCGCCGAGCGCGTGATGATGCGGCGCAGCTCCTCCGGCGTGTACAGCTCCAGCCGGAAGCTCACGCCGAAGCGGTCGCGCAGCGGCGCGGAGAGCTGACCGGCGCGGGTGGTCGCGCCGATGAGCGTAAAGCGCGGCAGGTCGAGGCGGATGGAGTTTGCCGACGGGCCCTTGCCGACGATGATGTC
>CAMEMX010000177.1 GCA_945927915.1 uncultured Clostridia bacterium | reverse complement strand
GGCGGGGACATGTCCCCGCCCTACAGCACATAGAAACAGGGCTTTTTACAGCTCCATGAGCTCCTTTTCCTTGACGGCGCAGGCGTCGTCGACCTTCTTGATATACTTGTCGGTCAGCTCCTGCAGATCCTTCTCCGCCTTCTTCTGCTCGTCCTCGGTGATGGTCGAGTCCTTCTTGAGCTTCTTGATATAGTCCATCGCGTCGCGGCGGATGTTGCGCACGGCGACCTTGGCGTCCTCGCCGTACTTTTTGACCTGCTTTGCCAGCTCGCGGCGGCGCTCCTCGGTGAGCTGCGGGAAGACCAGACGGATCACGCGGCCGTCGTTCTGCGGGTTGATGCCGAGGTCAGAGGTCTGGATTGCCTTTTCGATCTTCTTGAGCAGGCTGCCGTCCCACGGCTGGATGACCAGCGTGCGGGCGTCCGGCGAGGAGATCGTGCCGACCTGACCGACCGGCGTGGCGACGCCGTAATACTCCACCTCAACGCGGTCGAGCACGCGGGCGTTGGCGCGGCCTGCGCGGATGGCGCCGAAATCCTCCTGCAGGATCACAAGCGTTCTGTCCATTTTTCTGCTGAATTCTTTGAAGTCTACTGCCATGTTATTTTTCCTCCTTAACTACAGTTCCGATTTTTTCTCCCATCACGACGCGCAGGATGTTTTCCGGGTCCTTGAGCGCGAAGAGAATGATGGGGATATGGTTGTCCATGGAAAGGGATGTCGCCGTGCTGTCCATCACCATCAGGTGGCGCGAGAGCACCTCGTCATAGGTGATCTCGTCGAATTTGACGGCGTCCGGATTCTTGACGGGGTCGTCGGAATACACGCCGTCGACGTTCTTGGCAAGCAGGATCGCGTCGGCATTGATCTCCGCCGCGCGGAGCACCGCGCCCGTGTCGGTCGAGAAGAACGGGTTGCCCGTGCCGCAGCCGAAGATCACGACGCGGCCCTTTTCCAGATGACGGATGGCCCTGCCGCGGATGTAGGGCTCTGCGATGCGGGTCATCTCGATGGCGGTCTGCACGCGCACCTCGACGCCGCGCTGCTCCAGGCTGTCCGCGACGGCGAGGCAGTTGATGACCGTCGCGAGCATTCCCATATGGTCGGCGCGGGTGCGCTCCATGCGGTCACCGCCGTCCTTGATGCCGCGCCAGAAGTTGCCGCCGCCGACAACGATGCCCACCTGCACGCCGCTTTCGACACAGCGCTTGATGACATCGCACACGCTGCCGATCACATCAAAATCCAGTCCTCTGTGGGCTTCGCCCGCCAGCGCCTCGCCGCTGATCTTCAGCAGCACGCGGCGGTATTTCGGCTCACTCATGGGAAACCACTCCTTTTTCAAAATTTGTCTTCCTCTATTCTATAATAATTCGCGCCGCTTGACAACCAAAATTTCGGCTTTTCACAGATTGTTTTCATTTATTTGCGCAGCCGTCCGCATTTTTCAGCAATTTGTACGGAAATCCCATTGCAGATTTGGGAATTATGATATATAATGGGCGCAGAATTTTTTTACCTGAGAGGATGGGAATTATGGCAGACGAGCTGAATCGTCCCGAAATCAAGAATTTCATCGAAGCCTTCGTCGAGGAAGACATCTCCGAAGGCGGTCAGTTTGAGGGGATGCAGGTGCACACCCGCTTCCCGCCCGAACCGAACGGCTACCTCCACATCGGTCACTGCAAGGCGCTGTGCATCGACTTCGGCACAGCCGAGAAGTTCGGCGGCATTTGCAACCTCCGCATGGACGACACCAACCCCACCAAGGAGGACACCGAGTATGTCGACGCCATCAAGGAGGACATCCGCTGGCTCGGCTTCACCTGGGACGACCGCTTCTACTACGCCTCGCAATATTTCGACAAGATGTATGAATGCGCAGAGGAGCTCATCAAAAAAGGGCTTGCCTACGTCTGCGAGCTGACGCCGGAGCAGATGCGCGAATACCGCGGCGACCTCACCACCCCCGCCCGCAGCCCCTACCGCGACCGCCCGATCGAGGAATCGCTGGATCTGTTCCGCCGCATGAAGGCCGGTGAGTTCCCCAACGGCGCGATGACCCTGCGCGCGAAGATCGACCTTGCCTCGGGCAACTTCAATATGCGTGACCCCGCCATCTACCGCATCAACCATATGCCGCACCATGCCACGGGCGACAAATGGTGCATCTACCCGATGTACGACTTCGCCCACCCGATCGAGGACGCGATGGAGCACATCACGCATTCTCTGTGCTCGCTGGAATTCGAGGCGCACCGTCCGCTTTACAACTGGGTGGTCGAGCATTGCGACCTGCCCGCCAAGCCCCGCCAGATCGAGTTTGCCCGTCTGGGCATCAACTACACCGTCATGTCCAAGCGCAAGCTCCGCCTGCTGGTCGAAGAAGGCCGCGTCTCCGGCTGGGACGACCCGCGGATGCCGACGCTGTGCGGCCTGCGCCGCCGTGGCTACACGCCGAAGTCCGTCCGCAGCTTCTGCGAGCGCATCGGCGTGGCGAAGGCAGCCTCCACGGTCGAGTACGCGTTTTTGGAGCATTGCCTGCGCGAGGACCTGAACGAGACGGCCGCCCGCGTGATGGCCGTCCTGCATCCCGTCCGCCTGACCGTGACGAACTATCCCGCGGACAAGACCGAGGTCTTTACGGTCGAAAATCACCCGAATCACCCCGAAATGGGCACGCGCGAGATCACCTTCTCCCGCGACCTGTGGATCGAGGCCGACGACTTTATGGAAGAAAAGGTCGGCAAGTTCTTCCGCCTCTTCCCCGGCAACGAGGTGCGGCTCAAGGGCGCCTATGTCGTCAAATGCACCGACTGCGTCAAGGACGAAAGCGGCAACGTCACCGAGATCCTCTGCGAGTATGACCCCGACTCGCGCGGCGGCGACCCCGCAGACGGCAGAAAGATCAAGTCCACCATCCACTGGGCCGACGCCCGCACCGCGAAGGATGCCGAGGTGCGCCTGTACTCCAACCTGTTCACCGATCCCGATCCCGACGCGGCGGACAAGAATTTCCTGGATTGCCTGAACCCGGATTCCCTCGAAGTCCTCACCGGCTGCAAGGTCGAAGCGGGTCTGGTCGGCGCGGAGGCGCCCGCCGCCTTCCAGTTCATGCGACTGGGCTATTTCTGCCCGGACAGTAAGGATTCTACCCCGGAGCACCCCGTTTTCAACCGCTCCGTCAGCCTGAAGGACAGCTACAAGCCCGCATAAATTGCATAT
>CAMEMX010000176.1 GCA_945927915.1 uncultured Clostridia bacterium | reverse complement strand
CGGTGGCCGCCGAAGCCGTTGTTGAGGATGGTCGGGCACTGAAGCGCTTCGCCGACGGCAACCTTCGCGGTGGGATAGTGATCCTTCAGGTAGTCGCCTGCGGACATCGTGCCGGCGGAGCCGGAGGTAAAGGCGCAGCCAGCCAGACGGTCATCCGGGCGGCGGATGGACTCATAGACCTTTGCCAGAGCTTCACCGGTGATGTTGTAATGCCAGACGGGGTTGCCCATCTCCTCAAACTGGTTGAAGACCATGACGTCGGGACGCTGCTTCAGCTCCCACGTCTTGTCGAAGATCTCCTTGACGTTGGACTCGCAGCCCGGGGTGGCGATGATCTCGCCGGCGATGGTCTTGAGCCAGTCAAAGCGTTCCTTGGACATCTCTGCGGGCAGGATGGCGATGGAGTCGCAGGCAAGCAGCTTGGAGTTGAACGCGCCGCCGCGGCAGTAGTTGCCGGTGGAGGGCCAAACAGCCTTATGATATGTAGCATCAAACTGACCGGTGACCAGACGCGGAACGAGGCAGCCGAAGGAGGCGCCGACCTTGTGGCAGCCGGTGGGGAACCACTTGCCGACCATGGCGACGATGCGGGCCTTTACGCCGGTCAGAGCGGACGGGAATTCAACATAGTTGGGGATTTCCTGGAACAGGCCGCCGGTCTCCTTCGCCTCGTTCTTCCATGTAACGCGGAAAAGGTTGACAGGATCGACATCCCACAGGCCGGTGTGGGTGAGCTTTTCCTTGATCTTTTCGGGCACGAGCTCAGGGTTCTGCATCTGGGCGAACGTCGGGATGATGATGTTGTTTTCCTTTGCCTTCTGGATGTTGTGGGCAAGGCCTTCCTTGTTGATGCGAAGATCAATCATTGTTTTTTCCTCCTGTTTTAACATCTAAATAAGAATACAGCGTGTATTTGGAGATACCGAAATGGTTTGCGATCTTGTCGCCGGACTTGGTGATGAGCAGAGCGCCGTGGTCGTTGAGGAACCGGATGGCGCGAACCTTATCCTCCTTGGTCATCAGGGCGACGGGCTTGCCGACGAGCTTGTCGGACTGGTTGATGAGGTCGTCGAGCAGGTCGTTGACATTGTGGGTGATGCGTGCGGGTGTATCCTGGTCGTGATTCATTGTTAAGGTCAGCGAGTTGAGCGCCTGCTCCGCCATGACCAGCGCAGAGATGTCGAAGTTGATGCCGAGAATGGCGGCGACCTTCCCCTCACTGTCAGGAATGTAGATGGAGGTGGATTTCAGCAGTTTGCCATCCGGCGTGCGCATCAGATAGCACAGGTGATCCTCCGGGCAAAGGCCGTCCTTCCCGAGCTGCTCCAGCACGACCTGCGATGGGCCGTCGCCGCTTTTTCTGCCGGTGACGTGACCGTTTTCGATGGCGATGATCGAATTGGACGTGCTGAAATCGGAGATCTCATGCACGACGACCTCGCAGTTGCTTCCGAACTGGGCGGCAAGCGCCTTTGCAATGCGGCACAGCATTTCACGTTCGCTTTCCCTAAGCATATATCCGCTCCTCTCCCTATGAATCTATTCCTATCATATCACAGATTTAATAGAAATCAATCACTTTTCAAAAAATTTTTTAGGATTTATAAAAATTTGTTTGACATCTGTTGCAGATATGGTATTATGGTATCAGAAGCCGCACAGAATGCGGTATGGAATGAATGATTTGGAGGGTTATTTCATGGATTTTGAGGCAATCAAGAAAGCGGCAGAGGGCTACCGTGCAGACATGAGCCGTTTCCTGCGTGACATGATCGCCATTCCGAGCGAGAGCTGCGAAGAAGAGGGCGTCATCATGCGCATCAAGGCGGAGCTGGAGAAGCTCGGCTACGACAAGGTCGAGATCGACAAGCTCGGCAATGTCATCGGCTGGATGGGCACCGGCGACAAGATCATTGCGATCGACTCTCACATCGACACCGTCGGCATCGGCAACCGCAGCAACTGGACGCATGACCCCTATGAAGGCTATGAGACCGACGAGATCATTTACGGACGCGGCGCCTCCGACCAGGAGGGCGGCATGGCCTCCGCAGCTTACGGCGGCAAGATCATGAAGGATCTCGGCCTCATCCCCGACGGCTACAAGATCATGGTCGTCGGCTCCGTGCAGGAGGAGGACTGCGACGGTATGTGCTGGCAGTCCATCGTCAACGAATACTTTAACGGCCCGGACGATGCCCGCGAGAAGATCGAGTTCGTCATCTCCACCGAGCCGACCGACGGCGGCATCTATCGCGGTCACAGAGGCCGCATGGAGATCCGCGTCGACGTCCACGGCGTTTCCTGCCACGGCTCCGCTCCCGAACGCGGCGACAACGCTATCCACAAGATGGCCGAGATCATCGAGAATGTCCGCGACCTCAACGAAAACGACGCCGAAGAAGGCACCGAGATCAAGGGTCTGGTCAAGATGCTCGACCCGAAGTATAACCCCGATCACTACGAAGACGCCCGCTTCCTCGGCAGAGGCACCTGCACCACCTCGCAGATCTTCTACACCTCTCCGTCGCGCTGCGCCGTTGCCGACTCCTGCGCGATCTCCATTGACCGCCGCATGACCGCCGGCGAGACCTACAAGTCCTGCCTGAAGGAGATCGAGGATCTGCCTGCCTGCAAGAAGTACGCCAAGGACGTCAAGGTCTCCATGTATATGTATGACCGTCCCGCGTGGAACGGCCACGTCTACGAGACCGAGTGCTTCTTCCCGACGTGGATCAACAAGGAATCCGCCGCCCATGTGCAGGCGCTCATCGACGCGCATCACGCCCTGTGGGGTGAAGAGCGTCTCTACGCCGACGACACCGCGAAGGAAAAGCGTGTCGGCCGTCCGCTGACCGACAAGTGGACCTTCTCCACCAACGGCGTTTCCATTCAGGGCCGCTACGGCATCCCCTGCGTTGGCTTCGGTCCCGGCGCCGAGTCGCAGGCACACGCGCCGAACGAGATCACCTGGAAGCAGGATCTGGTCGTCTGCGCCGCGCTGTACGCCGCCGTCCCCGGCCTTTACAAGCCCGAAAACAAGATCACCGAGGCCGAGTTCCGTCAGGAACTGACCGGCAACGACATTAAGTAAAGAAAGAAAACGGAGGATTTCATCATGAGCAAAACCGTAGAGCTTGCACGTCATCTGGAAACGCTGCACATCAACAATATGTATAAGTCCGACTTCTACTGGACCTGGGACAAGACCGACGACGAGATCGACGCGATCT
>CAMEMX010000175.1 GCA_945927915.1 uncultured Clostridia bacterium | reverse complement strand
CCGACTGCAAAAAGGGCAAGCGGCCGAGCTTCACCGGCGCAGCCGTGCCGGACATCGCCATCCCGCTGTATGAGCAGTTTCTGGACGAGTGCCGCGCCCGGGGCTTCGAGCCGCAGCATGGGCAATTCGGCGCGGATATGCTCGTCGCCTCGGAAAACGACGGCCCCGTGACGATTTTGCTGGACACGAAAGAGCTGATGTAAGCAGCGCAGACTTCTAATGGCAGACCCCACCATGAAAAACGAAACGGCCAATGTAGGGCGGAGACATGCCTCCATCCTGTTGAATCAGCGGCTCTGTCATCGCGTGCGAAGCACGCTCGCCAATCGCCTTGATTCTGCCACTCCTTTTTGCTCGCTCCTCCCGCCACAGGCGGCGCTCGCAAACGTCCCCGACCGCGAAGCGGCAGACGGCACAAAGGAACAAGCCGGTACGCAGTCGGTAGTTCCTGCACCGGCGGGGACATGTCCCCGCCCTACATTGGCCTTGTAGAGAAGGATAAAGAAGGATACTCCCATGAAGACATTTCTGAAAACGCCGTTTGGCAAGCGCCTGATCGTTACGCTTCTTATGCTTGCGGTCGCGGTCGGGATTGGCGTTTTGTTCAGGACGTATTCCGTGCCGGAGGCCGGGGCATGGCAGTTTTGTGTGTACTGCGTCGCCTCGTTCGGCACGGGTCTGGCTGCGCTTGGCTTCTTCACGGGCGGCTGGAGGGAACTGCCCGGCGGCTACGCTGCTGCCTTGCTATGCGGATTGCTTCGACTGCTCCCGCGTGCATGGAGCCCGGGAAGACGCCTCCTCGCGTTCGTCTGTCTTGCGTTGTTGCTGCTCGTCGCGCCTGCGCTGTTGAGGTTGCGGAAAAGCACGAGGAAGGACGAAAGCGTAGAAGTGCAAGAACCGGAGGAAGCGGAGGATACAACTGAGCCGCAGCCCTCCGGCGATATGCTCCTTGTCCATTTTTTTATCAGCGACCGCAACTATCAGCTTATCCGCACGCCGGGCGAGCTGCGCGCTTACCGCGTCGGCGGGGAATTTCGCGGCGTTGACAAGGCGCTGCTACAGGACCCCAAAAAGCCGCTGCGTCCGCTCGGAAAGAAAGACCTTTCTTTCCCGCTCGACGAGACGTTCAGCGTCAGCTTTCAGGAGCGGTACAATACCCAGTGGGATCGTGACGAGGTCGTCGTGACGCTCCGCTCGGGGCGGCGCAAGCACCGCATGAATGCCCTTGGCTCCGACGAGCAGGTTCGCGCGTTTTTCGCGCAATGCACCGCCAACCGCACGGAGCAGAGAAGCCGCCTGCCAAAAGAGCCGGACGTTGCGCCCGACCCCAAGCGCGTGGCGCTATTGCGCAAGGTCTCGACAGGCTTGCTGGTCGCCACCTTGCTGATCGACCTTCCGTGGCTGCTTCTTCCTTTGCCAAATGAGATATTGGCCGTGCCTGTGATGCTTTTGCCATTTGTCTCGGTCGCACTGTACTGCATTTTTCCCCACGATACGACCATCTCAGACCGAAAACGCGACGAGCTTTCCCGCGCCTCCTTCCTGTTCCCGATGTTCCTCGGCCTCATATTGCCCGCCATGCGTGTGCTTCGGGAATTTATCTTCTTACACGGAGGAGTATTCTTCGCTGCGGGTGGATTTGTCGGGGCTGTACTCCTTGCGGTCATCCTTGCGCTGTCAAGGGAGTGGCGCAGGAAAAAAGTCCTGATCTTTCTCCTTGCATTTTTCTGCTATGGCTACGGCCTGTCATTCGTGGGCGAGGTCAACTATCTGTTCGACGCGGGTGACGCTACGGTGCGGACCGCCGTGGTGGAGGATATGCGCATCACAAAGGGAAAACGCTGGGAATACCGTCTGACACTGTCTCTGCCGGACGGCACGACGTTTGATATGGATGTTGACCAAAAGCGCTATGAGAGCACGCAGCCGGGAGAGGAAATCAGTGTCCTTGTCTCGGACGGCGCGCTGGGTATACCCTATGTTTGGAACGATTGACGGAGGAAAACAATGAAAATTTACACGTTACCGCTTGGGCAGTTGGAGACGAACTGCTATCTCGTTGCCGATGAGGACGGAAACACCGCCGTGATCGACCCGGCGGCTGCGCCGGAGCGCATTTTGCAGACCGCGCGGGGCAGCTCCCTGACGATACAGGCAATTCTGCTGACCCACGGGCATTTTGACCACGTTGGCGCGATCGCGGGCCTTACGCAGGCGCTGCGCTGCCCCGTCTGGATGCACGAAAGCGAGCTGACCCTGCCGGAATACCTGACCGACGGGCCGCTTTATTACACCGACGGCTACGGCGAGGGCGACACGGTCACGGTCGGTAGGCTGAATTTCACCGTCCTGCACACGCCCGGCCACACGCCCGGTTCCGTGTGCCTGCGCTGCGAGGACGCGCTCTTTTCCGGCGACACGCTGTTTGCCGGGAGCTGCGGGCGGACGGATTTTTCCGGCGGCAGCGGCAGCGAGATGTGCCGGAGCCTGCGCCGCCTGGCGCAGCTTCCGGGCGACCTTGCCGTCTACCCCGGCCACGGCGAGGCGACCACCCTCGCCCGCGAAAAACGGGAAAACCCCTATCTGCGGTGAAGAAAACGCCGTCAAACGGCTATTGTAGGGATGGGGCATGCCCCATCCGCTGCGCGAAGCGGCAGACGGTGCAAACGAACAGGTTTTTACGAATCCGGCAGTTCCTGCACCGGCGCGCCGAGTCGTCGCGCCCTACGGTGAGGGTGCGATAGACGATTCGTAGGGCACGACCACTGGGCGTGCCGTTCCGCGAAGCGGCAGACGGTACAGACGAACGGGTTTGTACGAATTTAGTAGTTCCTGCACCGGCGCGCCGAGTCGTCGCGCCCTACGGTGAGGGTGCGATAGGCGATTCGTAGGGCACGACCACCGGGCGTTCCGTTCCGCGCAGCGGCAGACAGTACAGACGAACGAGTTTGTACGGATTTAGTAGTTCCTGCACCGGCGGGGACATGTCCCCGCCCTACAATACAAATCCGTGCGCGAAGCGAACACCTCAGTCATTCACCCTTAGTCCTTAGCCCTTAGTCAACACGAAAGTGTCTGCACGCGGGACGCCGGGGACGGCGTCCCCTGCGATCCGTCTGTCGCACCCCAGCTCTGCACCCTTAGTTCTTAGCCGATAAAGGAGCTTTCTATGAAGCTATACCTGCGCGGTCATGACGACCGCTATGCCGTCGAGCAGCTCCAGCTCGCGCTGTTTCCCG
>CAMEMX010000174.1 GCA_945927915.1 uncultured Clostridia bacterium | reverse complement strand
CCGTCTCGGCAAAGCAGGTCTTGTCGGCGAAATTGAAGCTGCACGAGCTGCTCTGCGCGCCCGTGGCGCTGCTTCTGTCGGTCGCGGCGGGCGTCGTCCTGCAGGCGGACGCCGTGGGCTGGGTGGCGCTGGTGCTGATCCCGCAGCTTACCGTCCTGCTCTCCGGCGTGTTCGGCCTTGCGATGAACCTGCTCCTGCCAAAGCTCGACTGGACGAGCGAGGCCGTCGCCGTCAAGCAGAGCGGCGCGGTGCTCATGACGATGCTCGGCCTGATGCTCTATACGATCCTCGCCTGCGTCGGCCTGTTCCTGTTTGTGCTGTGCGAGCCGGTCATTTCGCTGCGGGCGTATGTGCTTGGCTTCACCGTGCTGACCGCCGTGCTCTGCGCCGTGTGCCTCGCGTGGCTGCCGCGCGGCGGCGCAAAACGCTTCGACCGCCTGTAAATTCTTGCGAGTTTGTCATTGCGAGGGCGATTTATCGCCCGTGGCAATCTGTTTTGGCTAAGGGCTAAGGACTAAGGGTGAATGACTGTGGTGTTTGCTTACGCAAACGAATTTATATTGTAGGGCGGGGGCATGCCCCCGCCGGTGCAGGAACTACCGACTTCGTACAAACCTGTTCGTTTGTCCCGTCTGCCGCTTCGCGGAACGGATGGGGCATGCCCCATCCCTACGATCGCCTGTCGCACCCTCGTCGTAGGGCGCGCACCCCTTGCGGGTACAATCTTGCAGATTTATTTCGTTCTTTACATTATTTTCGGCGAATACGGAACTTTTCTTATTAGATTGCCACGTCGCTGCGCTCCTCGCAATGACACGTCGGAGACTTTTTCGACACGCTGCACTCCCCGCTCCGGACGCCCGGAGCGGGGAGCTTTTTCAAATGCGGTACGCTTTACGGCAGCAGGAAGGCCAGAAGCTGCCACAGCTCGGTCTCCGGCGCGCTGACGCTGACGCAGACGACCGTGCCATCCGGGTAGAGGACGCCGAAATGGGTGTAGACATTGCCCATGTCGCTCTCGCTGACGCGCCGCGCGACGACCTCTTTCGTCAGCTCCTGCGCATAGAAGACCGGGGACGACCAGCTATCATAGTATTCGTCGGGGACGTCGGGCTTGTCTGTGCCGTAATAGTCGCGGTCATATTTTTCAACCTCGTCCGCGTGCACCAACCCGCGCAGATCGGCGCATTTGTCCACGGTGACGCTCACAGACGCATAGTCCCTGCACCATGTCGCGCTCAGCCAGTTGCGGTCCTCGCCCAGCTCGCGGTAGGCCGCCTCGAAGCCGTACCCGGCGGGCAGCGTGTCGGGCAGGTATTCTCCGAAGCCCGCCTCCGCCCGCGCCTGCGGCTCGGTCAGCACTTCGCTGCGCCACGCGGGAACGTCGTCCGTTTTGAGCTGATCGAGCTGCAAAACGCCGTCTTCGCGCAGAGATTGCGACACGATACGTGTCAGAAGCTCCTCCGTTTCGGCGGTCGCGTGGTACGCCTCGATGCGCACGCCGACGGCGCTGGCGCCCTCGCCGCGCAGGAAAGTGATCTCAATATGGTCGCCGGAGCGAAGCGCGGTCACGTCCGTGCCGTAGATCTCGCAGGTCGCGCCGCCCTCATGGACGATGCACGTCGCCGGGACGCGTTCGGGCGAGAGCGTCACGGTAAAGCTGCTGCCGTCCAGCTCCCCGGTGAGCACCGCGCGCCAGACGCGGCCCGTGCCGTCATAGATCAGCCTGCCGTCCAGACCGAACGCGGCAGCGTCGCAGCCCTCCCACGAGAGCGTCTGCATCCCCCAGATGCTTGCCAGCGCCCCGTCCGTCAGGTCGCGGAAAAAGTAGCCGTCCGGCAGGGCGATGTCCGCCGCCAGCTCTCCGCCGCCCTCGGCGTAGGAAAGCTGCGGCAGGGCGGAAAGCGGCGTCAGACCGGGCTGCGTCTTGTCAGCGGAGGCAAGCGCCGTGGTCGCCGTCGGCTGCGTCGGCGTGCCCTGCGCAGGCAGCGGCGCGCTGCCGCCGGAGAGCCAGACGAGCGCGCCCGCCGCAAGCACGCAGACACAGGCGGCAAGCGCGCCGACGCGTCCCCAATGTCGCCGCTGCTGGGCGGCATTTTCAAAATCCTCGATCAGCGCGTCGTCAATTTCACCGACCGCACGGAACAAATCCTCTTTATTCATCAGAAAAACCCCTCCTTGGTCAGATAGGTGCGCAGCGCCTCGCGGCTGCGGCGCAGCGCGGACTTGACCGCGCCCTCGCGCATGGAAAACCGCGCGGCGATGTCGCGGATGGACATGGCGTAAAAGTAGCGCGCGAGGAAAAGCCGGCGGGTGCGCGGCCTCTGCCCCTGCAAAAAGCGGCTGACCGCCTCGGCAAGCGCCTTTTCCTCGACGGCTTTCGCGGGATCGTCTGCGGCAGGCAGGCACTCGGCCAGCTCTTCCATCGAGGTGTCGACCGCCGTGCCGCCGCGCTTGAGCGCCATCTCCTGTGCGCGGCGGTTGAGCGCCGCGTTGCGCGTCAGCTTGCACAGATAGGCGCGCAGATGCGCGGGCTGTTCGGGCGGGATGGCGTTCCACGCGGCAAGCAGCGCGTCATTGACGCATTCCCCGGCGGTCTCCACGCCGACGATGGTAGCCGCCACCGCGTGCAGACGGCTGCCGTACTGCGCCAGCGCGGCCTCCAGCCTGTCCTCGTCGTGCCGCAGGAGCAGCGCGAGCATTTTCTGTTCTTCCATAGCATTCCCTCGCTTTGAAAAGTACCTTTCACCCATATAGACAGCAAAAGTCCGCCGCAGGTTCCGAAAAGTTTTTCAAAGCGCACGGGGTTTGCGTTGAGATTGCCGCGCCGCCACAAAAAGACCGCAAGGCAGGGGGTGAACCCTGCCTTGCGGCTTTTTCCGTGAAACGATCAATTTTTGCTTGCTCAGTCTGCCTTGAACAGGTAGAGCTTGTAGTTGGTAGTGGAGGTGTAGTCCAAACAGAGATTGCCACGTCGCTTCGCTCCTCGCAATGACAGAATTGGAAGTGCCTGCACGCGGCGGGGGCATGCCCCCGCCCTACAGAGCGGAAGCGTTAGATGGCCGTAGCCCGCAAATCCTAAATCGTGCGAAGCACACCTGTAGCGCGCGGCATCCCTGACGCGCTGTTCAAATCCGTTCGCGCAAGCGAACACCACAGTCATTCACCCTTAGTCCTTAGCCCTTAGTCCAAACAGAGATTGCCACGTCGCTTCGCTCCTCGCAATGACATTCGGGGTG
>CAMEMX010000173.1 GCA_945927915.1 uncultured Clostridia bacterium | reverse complement strand
CGGCTGGTAGAATAAGTCTCGCCGATACACTTGACAAAACCCGTTCCTTCGGGTACAATAGAGCCGAGAGAGACTGAGTCTCTCGAGCGTTATCATAATACCAAAGGAGAAACCCATGAAAAAGATCATTGCACTTATGATGGCAGCCGCCATGCTGCTCACTCTTGCCGCCTGCTCTGAGAGCAAGCCGGAACCGACTGAGGAGCCGACGACCGCTTCCACCACCGCTCCGACGGAGACCACCACGGAGGAGCCGTCCACCGAGCCCAGCACCGAACCCAGCGGCGGAACGCTCGGCGCCACCCTGCGTGATGCGTTCCTGAGCGAGATGGAGACGAATCCCGATGCGACGCCCATTGATATTGCCAACGCGCTCATCGCCAACCCCGCCATCGAGTTTGCCCCCATCGTCGAGCCGATGCTGCCCGGCTATCTGCCCGGCTTCTCTGCCGACATCGACGGCTTCGCAGAGGCCGCGATGTTTGCGCCGATGATCGGCTCCATCGCCTTTGTCGGCTACATTTTCCGTCTTGACGATGGCGCCGACGTCGACGCGTTCATGCAGACGCTGCGCGACAACGCAGATCCCTCCTGGAATATCTGCGTCACGGCGGAAGAGACGGTCATTGACGCCGTCGGCAATACCGTGTTCTTCGTCATGACCCCCGGCTCTGCCGCCTGATACACAGCAACGTAAAACGGACGCGGCCTCCGCGTCCGTTTTTCTTCACCCTTGCACATCGAAACGCGCCACTGCTACGAAAGGACGGTGAAACGCCTTGCTGTTTTCCAGCATCCCGTTTCTTTACTATTTCCTCCCCTGCGTTCTGATCCTCTATTTCCTCGCGCCGAAGCGGTGCAAAAACGCCGTTCTGCTACTGGCCAGCCTCGTGTTTTACGCATGGGGTGAGCCTGTTTATGTCGTATGGATGGTGCTGTCCATCGTTCTTGGCTACATTCTCGGTCTGCTGATCGAAAGGTTCCGCGGAAAGCCCCTCAGCAAGGTCTTTTTGACCCTGTCTGTCGTGACGAGTCTCGGCCTGCTCTGCTATTTCAAGTATGTCGATTTCTTTATCGCCAATTTCAATGCGGTGTTCGGGCTGTCCGTCCCGCTTTTGAAAATCGCCCTGCCCATCGGCATCAGCTTTTACACCTTCCAGCTTCTGAGCTACACGATCGACGTCTATCGCGGCACGGTCGCCGCGCAGCGGAATTTTATCACGCTGGCGGCCTATATCGCCATGTTCCCGCAGCTCATCGCCGGCCCCATCGTGCGGTATTCCGACGTCGCGGCGCAGCTTACGCAGCGGACGCACAGCTTTGAAAAGACAGCTCTCGGCATCCGCCGCTTTGTCCTCGGCCTCGCGAAAAAGATCCTGATCGCCAACGCGCTCGGTGAGCTTTGCGACATTTTCCGCGCCTCGGGCGACAAATCCGTCCTGTTCTACTGGCTGTATGCCATCGCCTTTACCCTGCACATCTACTTCGATTTCTCCGGCTACAGCGACATGGCGATCGGCCTCGGCAAGCTCTTCGGCTTCGATTTTATCGAGAATTTCCGCTATCCGTATATCTCCGCGAGCATTACGGAGTTCTGGCGGCGATGGCACATCTCCCTCGGCTCGTGGTTCCGTGATTACGTCTATATCCCGCTCGGCGGCAACCGCGTGAGCAGGCTGAAATGGCTGCGCAACATCCTCGTTGTCTGGCTTCTGACGGGCTTCTGGCACGGTGCGGCGTGGAATTTCATCGTCTGGGGACTGATGTTCGCGGTACTTCTGATGGTGGAAAAGCTGTTTTTGCACAGGTATCTGGAAAAGACGAAGGTGCTGCGCCACGTTTACGTCCTGTTTTTCGTCATTCTCAGCTTCGTGATCTTCAACGCCGCCGACATGGGGCAGGCGTTTTCCGATCTCGGCGCGATGTTCGGCGCGGGTGATCTGCCAATATGGTCCGCCGAATGGAGTTATTATCTGCGCAGCTACGCGGTGATCCTCGCCCTTGCCGTTGTCGGCGCGACACCGCTGCCGCAAAAGCTGCTTGCCGCCGTGCGGCGCAGCCGGACGGGCGAGACCGTCCTGCGCATTGCGGAGCCGGTCGTGCTTGCTGTCCTGCTTCTCGTGATGACCGCCTATCTCGTCGACGGTTCGTTTAACCCCTTCCTCTATTTCCGCTTTTAGGAGGTGCAGCCATGAACGAAAAGAAATACGGAATCGTTTTGACCGTCGTCATGGCGGCGCTTCTGCTCAGCCTGTCCGTCTGGACGTGGTGCAAGCCAGCCGACCGCTACTCCGAGAGTGAGCGCCGTATCCTGCAAGCCTTCCCGGAATTGACGGTCGAAACGCTCCGTTCGGGCAAATTCATGCGCGAATTTGAGACCTATACGCTCGACCAGTTCCCCTGCCGCGACGGCTTCCGCACCCTCAAGGCGCTGGCGGTCTTTGACGTCTTCCGGCAGAAGGACAACAACGAGCTATATATTGAAGACGGCTGCGTCTCCAAGCTCAACTACCCGCTGCGCGAAGAGATGCTCGACCATGCCGCCGAACGGTTCCGGTATCTCTATGACACCTATCTTGCCGGGACGGGCTGCAAGCTCTATTTCTCCATCGTGCCGGACAAGAGCCGCTTCCTCGCCCCGGAAAACGGCTATCTCAGCCTTGATTACGATGAATTGGTCACAAAAATGCGTGAAAAGACGCCCTATTTGGAATATATCGACATCATGGACACGCTGTGTCTTGATAATTATTACCGCACCGACACGCATTGGCGGCAGGAGACGCTCCTGCCCACGGCGCAGCGTCTTGCGCAGGGCATGGGCGTCACGCTCTCGGCGGAGTATGAGACAAAGACGCTGCCCCAGCCGTTTTACGGCGTCTATACGGGTCAGTCCGCCTTGCCGCTGGAGCCGGACACGCTCTCCTATCTGACGAACGACGTCTTGGAGGGCTGCACCGTGACGAGCTACGACACAGGCGCGGCGCAGGAAGCGCAGATGTATGACCTTGCGGCAGCGGACAGCGCCGATCCCTACGAGGTCTTCCTCAACGGTGCGGATGCCCTGCTCGTGATCGATAATCCCGCCGCCGCGACAGACCGCGAGCTGGTCGTCTTCCGCGATTCCTTCGGAAGCTCGCTCGTTCCCCTGCTTGTCGAGGGCTACGCCAGGGTCACGCTCATCGACATCCGCTATGTCAATTCGGCCTATCTCGGCAACTTTGTCGATTTCCATGGGCAGGATGTGCTGTTTCTTTACAGCACCCTGCTGCTCAACGACAGCCTCGCGCTG
>CAMEMX010000172.1 GCA_945927915.1 uncultured Clostridia bacterium | reverse complement strand
AGCACGAACCAGATCAGGCGCTTGGCGGCGTGCAGGAAATTGTGCAGGAGGAGGTGCAGATCCAGCTCCTGCTCCTGCTCGGAGCGGTGTTCCTCATTCATTGTCATGCGCCTCCTTCTTTGCGGAATTCCCGGTTTTCCGGTTGTAATGGTAGCCATAGCCATAGCCATACCCGTAGCCGTAGCCATAGCCGCTCTTTCCGCCGGAGAGGATCGTCGCGCGGAAGGACTGGACGTTGTTCAGCACAAAGCCGAGGAAGGTCGCCCGTGTTTCCATGAGCGTGTCGATCGCGTCGTTGACGGTGATGGCGGGGGCAAAGTCCTGCCGCACGACGAGGATCGATGCGTCGCAGACATCTGCGATGACCTCAGCGTCCGCGAACAGGTTCAGCGGCGCCGTGTCAATGATGACATAGCTGAACATCTCGCGCAGCGCCTGCAAAAGCGGCCGGTACGCGTCGGCGGAGAGCCGCTCGGTCGCGCCGCGCCGCAGCGGCGTGGCGTAAAGCCGGTAGAGACCCGTGACATCGTCGCGCGTCAGCGACTGCACGATGGATTCTTTGGTGAAGCCCTTGGTCAGCAGGGTGCCGAAGTCCTGTTCGCGCTGGACGCTGCTTTCAAAGATCAGCGCCTGTGCAGGCTTGTGCAGGTCGGCGTCGAGCAGGAGCACCTTGCGGTGCTTTTGCGCAAGCGAGAGCGCAAGATTTGCTGCGATGGTGGACTTGCCCTCATTTTCGCCGCAGCTTGCGATCAGGAAAAGACGGCTGCCGGAGGCTTCCTTCGCCCGCTCCAGCGTGGTGCGGAGCTGGTGGATCGTCTCGGTGTAATAGAAGCTGCACGTCGGGTCGCTGATGAGCAGCGCGGTCTTTTTCTTTTTCAGACGCTCCTTGAGCGGGAGCTTCTTCTTCTCATGATAGATGGTCGCAAGCAGCTTGCCGTCGACCTTGTGCTTTGCGCCCGACGAATTCTGTATGGTATCTGCCTGAATGGAGAACAGGACGAGAAGCGCGATCATGGCAAGCGCACCAAGCGGGGCAGACAGCTTCAGGAGCTTGGCACGCGAGGCCGAGCCGGACGACTGGGTGGCGACGGTAGGGCCGTTGATGTTGTCCAGCACAGCCGAGTTGAAGATCGTATCGGCGTATGCCTGGTGGCACTGCATGATCGCGGTCGCGCTGCGGTAGGCAAGCTCGGGCGTAGCAGCCTCGACGTCCATAATCAGCACATTGGTGTTCTCCGGCACGTTGACCGAGACGGAGGCGGGGAAGTGGTCCAGCCCCATGCTCTCGGCCGCGGCGGCGCGGAGAATATCGCTGGAGAGCAGCTCGCCGAACTTGGCCGCGACGGTGTCTGTCACAGCGATATTGCCGGCAGACGCGCCGACGGTGGAGCGGGAGGTGACGGTAAAGGTGACGCTGCTGGTGAAGGTCGGCTTGACGGCGATCTTTTGCACCAGGAAGACGCTCATGACGAAGATCAGCGCGGAGAGCACGACCATCCATATATGGCGCAGCACAAAGCGGCAGACGCAGAAAAGGTCGAGATCTTCCCAAATGCTTTTTTTGGTGTCCTTCATGGTCTGCCCTCCTTATTCCACCACAAGGGTCATCAGGACCGTGCGGGTGAGGCCTGCGGCGTTGGTGTAGACGTATTCGACGCGGTACGAGCCGCGCTTGGCGGTGTCGATGTTATAGATGATCTGGATGTCCTCCGGGTCGACTGCTTCGCCCTCGGCGCTTTCATTGGCTGAGACGATCAGCGCGCGCAGCGATTCCTCGCTCAGCGTCTCGCCGACGGAGACATAGTGGATGTACTCGGAAAGCTCGATGGTCGGATGGCGCGAGGTCGTGTTCTCGATCAGCGCGAAGAGGGTGATGATGCTGGTGTCGCCGGAGTTGTTGGTGACCTGCACCGTGAAGGGGTATTCGCCCTGGTCGTAGGTCGAGACCCCGCTCGCGGAGACGCGGATGCGCTGTGAAATGTCGCCTTCGATGACGTCGTAGGCCGTCAGGCGGTCCTTGAGCAAAATGGTGCTGTTGGTCGGGAAGCTGAGCGGCTGCGACAGCGAAAAGCGCGGCATACGGTAATCGGTGTAGGTGATGGTGCGGTTGAACATACAGTAGTTTGACGAAGAATCGAAGACTACATAGTAAACAACAGCCGAATTCGCGCCGGAGAGGTGAGAGGTCCTGCGCACGTCAATGCGGTCTGTGATGTCGCCGTCAACGTCGTCAATGGCAGTCAGACCTGCGCAAAGCTCCCGGCCGGTCGCGTGGACGCTGACCTGCAGCGGCGTGTTGTCGCAGTAGATCGTCGGCGCGGTGCGGTCGACCGTCAGACGGTCATAGCAGAAAACCGCCGAAAAGACGACCGAAATGACCAAAAACAGGCAAATTACAATGATTTTCAGATTTCTCATAAGGATCACCAACGTCTGTCAGAATATGTGTCGGGAACAGGGATAGGCTCGTCCGCAATGATGTGCTGCGGATTTGTCTCCAGCAGCAGCTCGATGTACTCCGGCGCGCAGCGCCGCTCCAGGAAGGGAAGCAGCGAGACAAAGCCGGTCGGACGGTATTGCGTGTCGTGGGCATCACTTGCGATCACATGGGCAAGCCCCAGGGAAAGAAGCTCGTGCGAGGAGCGCTCCGCAGCAGCGCCGAGGCGACCGAGCAGACTGCCTTTGTTGAGCTGGAGGATATAACCCTTGGCGAACCACTGCGCGGCAAGGCGCGCGTCGTTCTGCACCGCCGTATAGCGCTCCGGGTGAGCCACGACGGGGACATAGCCGTAACGGGCGATCCGGTCGAGCGCAGCGGTGATCTCGCTGCCGCGCGAATGGAAACGGAACTCTGTCAGCAGGTAGCGCGAATGATTGAGCGTAACGACGCGACGGTCACGCAGCAGCCGGTCAAGATTGTTCGGGTGGGCGAACAGCTCCGTGCCGGGCAGAAGCCGCAGCGGGATGCCGTGCTGACGCAGCAGCGCGCGGAAAAGAGAGAAAAACTCGTCATAACGATGTCCGCGCAGATTCGGCTGATCGGGATCGAGGTTGGCGTGTGGCGTGGCGACGATGGTATCGACGCCGCTGCGGACGGCGTGCAGCGCCATTCGGCAGGCGACTTCTGCGCTTTGGGCGCCGTCGTCTACCATGGGGATGATATGGCAATGCAGATCGATCATAAATACCTCCGGACGCGGGCGGCTCCTCTTTGCGAAACGGGCACTGCGCGTCACCGCATACTACTCGATTATATATTCAATATACTCTATCATAATATCCGCGTTTTTTCAACAGAAAAAATGCGCAAATCCTCCTTCGGGGTGGAAAAGTTACAT
>CAMEMX010000171.1 GCA_945927915.1 uncultured Clostridia bacterium | reverse complement strand
AGCTTGAGGTCGGCGGTGATCTCGTAGCCGAGCTTGCACTTGACGGTGTATTCGCCGACGGTCTTGATCTGCTCGTCGAGGACGATCTTGCGCTTGTCGAGCGTGATGCCGTGCTCCTTTTGCAGGGCGTCGGCGATCTCCTGCGTCGTGACCGAGCCGAACAGACGGCCCGCGCCGCCGCCCTTTGCCTTGACGGTGACGGTCATGTTCTTCATGCGCGTGGCGATGGCAAACGCCTCCTCGCGCTCGCGCTGGCGCTTTTCCTGCTGCGCCTTATCGGTCATGCGCATGGTGTTGACGTTGTCGGCGGTCGCCTCGACTGCCAGCTTGCGCGGCAGCATATAGTTGCGGGCGTAGCCGTCGGACACCTCGATCATCTGTCCGCGCTTGCCCTTGCCCTTGATGTCCTGTTGTAAAATAACTTTCATGGGATGACCTCCTGAATCAGTGAATAGAGAATCGTGAATCGTGAATCGTGTTCCGGCCAGATTGCCACGTCGGCTTCGCCTCCTCGCAATGACAAACGGGGTGACCGTTTCTGTCGTTGCGAGGCTTGCGGAGCAAGCCGTGGCAATCTATACGGTGCGGACGAATGGGTTTGTGCGAAATCCGCAGTTCCTGCACCGGCGCGCCCGGTGGTCGCGCCCTACGGGTTCTATCGAAGGTGCCTGCACGCGGGCGGATTCGATCCGCCCCTGCGGGGGATTACTGCTCAAAGAAGCGGTCGATGGACTTGACCAGCTCGTCGAGGGTCTCGGCGACGGTCTTGTTCCTGACCTGCGCACCGGCGGTCGCCGCGTTGCCGCCGCCGCCGAGCGGCTCCAGGATCACCTGCACGTTCGCCTCGCCGATGGAGCGGGCGGAGATGATCGTCTGCGTGTCCTGCGGGTAGAGAACGAAGGACGTCTCGATGCCGGAGATGTTCAGAAGCTCGTCCGCCGCCTGCGCCGCGATCGTGCGCGTGGCGGTATAATCCAGCGCGGCGATGGCGATCTTCTGCCTGTAGAGGCGGGCGTTCTGGATGATCTTATACCGCGCGACGGTCGAGGGCAGGTCGTTCTGGAACAGCTTTTTGACCGCGACGGTGTCCGCGCCGATGCGGCGCAGGAAGGCGGCTGCCTCGAAGGTGCGGCTGGACGTGCGGACGCCGAAATTCTTGGTGTCGAGCACGATGCCCGCCAGCAGCGCCGCCGCCTCATTCGTCAGAATGTCCGACGCTTCGAGCGCGTACTGCAAAAGCTCCGTGACCAGCTCTGAGGCGGACGACGCGAACGGCTCGTGCAGGTTCAGAACCGGTTGCTCGATATAGTCCGCGGCGCGGCGGTGGTGGTCGATGACGACCACGCGGCGGATGGACTCCAGAAGCGGCTTGCATTCGACCTGGTCGGGGCGGTTGGTGTCCACGACGATGAGCAGGCTCTTGCTGTCCGCCGCCAGAAGCGCCTCCTGCCCGGAGAGGAAGCAGTCGGCGTATTCGGGCATGGCGCACAGGAGCGTGAGCAGCGGCTCGGCGGCGTTGGCGTCGCGGTCGACGACGACGTTGACCTTTTTGCCCTTCTTGCGGCACAGGCAGCAGATGCCCGCGGCTGCGCCGATGGCGTCCAGATCCGCCATCTTATGCCCCATGACGAACACGCGGCTGGACTGGACGATCAGCTCCGACAGGCTCGACGCCATCACGCGGGACTTGACCTTGGTGCGGCGCTCGGTGGTCTTGTTGCGCCCGCCGAAGAAGGTGAAATCGTAGCGATCCTTGATGACGGCCTGGTCGCCGCCGCGCGAGAGCGCCATTTCGATGGACAGGGCGGCGAAATTATAGTCCTCGCGGAAGTCCACGCCGTCCTTGCCGATGCCGATGGACACCGTCGCGGCGATGCCGGCGGGATTCGTCACGGTGCGCATCGTCTCCAGCAGGGAGAATTTCTCCTCCGCCATGCCCGCAAGATCCTTCGCCTCAAACAGCAGCAGGTAGCGGTTGCGCTCCAGCTTGCGCAGCAGACCGCCGTAGCGGTCGGCCCACTCGTTGATCTTCGTGTTGATCTCGGCGTTGAGACCGGAGATCGTCGCGTCGGGCAGGTTGTTCATCAGCTCGTCATAGTTGTCCACCAGCACGATCGACACCATCGGACGCGAGCGGATGTATTCGTCGCGCACCTGCAAAAGCTCGGTCAGATCCTGGAAATAGAGCATTCCGAGCACCGCGCCGGAGCGGTTGTCCGTCCCCGGCAGCACCGAGCCCGTCACGCGGAAGCGGCGGCCGCGATAGCGCAGATCCTCCGGGCGCTCGGTCTTGCCTCCCGTGAGCCAGTCCGTCGTCAGGCCGGGCAGCAGCTCGGAGATATTCTGCGCGTCGAGCGTGTCGCGCACCTGCGTCAGGTCGGCAAAGCGCTTGTTATACCACAGCAGCTCGCCGTCATTGAGCTGGACGAGGGCGACCGGGAAGGGTACCTCGCCGTCGGACGAGCGGCGGAGCATCTCATTGGTCGTTTGCACATACTCCGCCAGCGCATGGCGGCGGCGCACGGCGTAGAAGCGGTAGCACGCGAACAGCAGCGCCGTGACGACCGCCTCGCCCAGGGCGAGGTAATACTGCCGCAGCAGCAGCGCAGCCACGCAGAACAGGCCCAGCACGATGAAATACGCCGCCATGCTCGGCTGCGTCAGCCGCCGGTAGGTTTTGTTCACGGGAATGCCCCCCCTTTCGCAAGGAGTATGATCGGTGTATATGGTTCTTATTATTATATCAGAGGTTCCCGCTTTTTTCTACTGTTTCTTTCCGCGATTTTCCCAGATTTCAAAAAAATGTATACTTTGCGGGAATTGTGTGATATACTATAAGATAGGATCGTGTGTATTCGGGGCGGACGGAGGCGCCGTTGCCCCGCGCCATGCTGCGGCATATATATTTTTTACTACATATTTTTTACTGCAAAAGGAGTTGTCATACATTGGCAGAAAAACTGAAGATTATTTCTCTGGGCGGTCTGAATGAGATCGGCAAGAACATGACCGTCTTAGAGTACGGAAAGGATATGATCGTCGTCGATTGCGGCCTCGGCTTTCCGGAGGACGATATGTACGGCGTCGATCTGGTCATTCCCGATGTCACTTATCTTGTCAAAAATCAGAAGAAGCTGCGCGGCTTCTTCATCACCCACGGTCACGAGGATCACATCGGCGCCCTGCCCTACGTTCTGCAGGCCGTCAATGCCCCCGTCCACGCCACGCCTCTGACCCTCGGCCTCGTCAAGCTCAAGCTGGAGGAGCACGACCTCGTCGCCAGGACCCAGCTCGTCACCCACAAGCCCGGCGACGTCGTCAAGGCAGGCTGCTTCACCGTCGAGTTCATCCACGTCAACCACTCCATCGCCGACGCCGTCGCCT
>CAMEMX010000170.1 GCA_945927915.1 uncultured Clostridia bacterium | reverse complement strand
ATACCTGAAAATGTTTTCTGATTTTGACGGTTTCGGGCTTTATCGACAGTCTGAACCGCCGCTCCGGGTCGGAGCGGCGGTCTTTTTCTGCAAATACTCAGCGCAGGAAGATATATTTCCCGCCGCGGTAGGGGCGGACGATGCCGATGCGCTGCGCGGAGGGGACGGCGTCCTTCAGATCGGCAAAGAGGGCGTCCGCGTCGTCCGGATGCACCGCGATGAGCAGGCCGCCGGAGGTCTGCGGGTCAAAGAGCATATCCTGCACCGCCAGCGGCACCTCGCCGACGTCGACGGCTTCCTCGGCAAAGGCGCGGTTGCGGTACATTCCCGCGGGCAGGATGCCCATCTCGGCAAAGCCCTTCGCCTCGGCGATCAGGTCGATCCTCGCGGTGTCAAGCTCCAGCTCCATCTCGCTGCCCTGCGCCATCTCCAGCGCGTGACCGAGCAGGCCGAAGCCCGTCACGTCGGTGCAGGCGTGGACGCGGTAGCGCACCATCGCGTCGCGCGCGCCCTTGTTGAGCGTGGTCATCAGGCGCTTGGCAAGCGCCTTCGTCTCCTCGCTGACGAGGTCGACCCGCGCTGCCGTGGTCAGAATGCCGATGCCGAGCGGCTTGGTCAGAAACAGGACGTCGCCCGCCTGTGCGCCGCAGTTTTTCAGCAGCTTCTGCGGGTGGACAAAGCCCGTCACGGCGAGGCCGTATTTCGGCTCGTCGTCTAAAATGCTGTGACCGCCCGTGATGATCGCCCCCGCCTCGTAGACCTTGTCATAGCCTCCGCGCAGCAGGGCGTGCACCGCCTCCTTCGGCAGGCTGTCCGGCACGGCCATGATGTTGAGCGCCAGCTTCGGCTCGCCGCCCATGGCGTAGACGTCGGACAGCGCGTTCGTCGCCGCGATCTGACCGAAGGTGTAGGGATCGTCGTCGATGGGCGGGAAAAAGTCGACCGTCTGCACGAGCGCAAGCTCGTCGGAGATGCGGTAGACCGAGGCATCGTCGGACTTGTCGAACCCGACGAGCAGGTTCGGGTCATGGTGCACGCGGATGCCGTCCAGGAGCTTTGCCAGCACGCCCGCGCCGACCTTCGCGCCGCACCCGGCGCATTTTGCCAGCTTTGTCAGCTTCACATCTTCCATGTTATCTTCCCTCCGAAAAGCGTAAAATTGCCTCCAAAACGCCGCCGCCGATGGCGAGCGCCTTGTCCGAGACGAGATGGCAGTAGGAAATTTCGCCGCGCGGGTCGACGTCTCCCGCCTTCATGCCCCTGTGCACGGGCGTGCCGTCGGCAAGCAGGCCGCGCAGGACGCCGCCGATCTGGCAGAGCATGGGTTCGTCGCCGACGTAGCCCGCGATCTCGTTTTGCCGCACCGTCGCGCCGATCTCCAGTCGCTGACGGAAGATGCCGTCGGCCGGGGCGCGCAGGACGCGTTCGCCCGCGAAGCCGCCGATGAGGCCGGGGATGTTGGTGTTCGGCAGGGGCGAGCCGTCCGTGATGACGCGGCCGAGGGTGTGCCCGCGCATCGTCTCGACCGCCGCGTGGCAGTCCACGCCCGCCGTGAAGCCCGGCCCGACGCCGACGACGCAGGGCGCGTCGGTGATCCGCGTGCCCAGATTCCGCTTGGCAAGGATGGCGTCGACGACCGCGTCGGGACGCAGGGCGGCGATGCACCGCGCCTCCGGGTCGGCAAGCACGGGGATCCTGCCTGTTTTCAAAATTTCAAGCGCCTGTTCCGGCGTTTCGGCGCGTTCGGCGGTCACGTCCTCGACCGTCATCGTGCCGAATAAGATCGCCTGCGAGAAGCAGACCGTGCGGCGGATCGCCGTCGGGCGCGGCAGATCGGTCATCACGACCTGCAGGCGCGCATGGTGCAGCCGCAGGGCGATGCCGGAGGCAAGGTCGCCCGCGCCGCGGATCAAAACGAGCATAATATCTCTCCTTTTTGCAATGCCGCGACGACGGTCGGGCAGTCAAGCAGCCGCGCAAGTGCGCGTGCGGCCTGCTCCCGCTCCGGCGTGTCGGCCTGATTGATGAGCACACGCGTGTGCAGCCGCTCGGCAAGCAGCAGCCGCGCCACGGCTTCCGGCGTGGCGCTCTCCCGTTCCCCCGTCCGCGCGGCAAAGAGCTCCGGGCGGTGCACCGCCTCGGAAATCGGCCGGTTCAGCCCGGACGCGCCGACGACGCAGATGACCTGCGAAGCATTTTCCGGCACGACCGGCTCATGCGCCGCGTGCGCCTTGACGGGCAGGCGCTTTGCGCCGTCCGCCTCGACGAGCACGAAGTCCGCGCACCCGGCAAGCTCCCGCATGGACTGCTGCGGCGCGGTCAGCTTGCCGTTTGGCTGCGGCGTGCCGACGCACAGCAGCGGTGCGGAAACCGCCGCCTCGGAAAACGGCATATCCGCCGGCGGATAGATGTGCGTCGTGGTAGTGACGATGACCGTACCCTCGCGCGAAAGCTCGCGGGCCAGCACGCCCAGCAGCGTCGTCTTGCCGCCGCCGCCGATGACCGCCGTCACGCCGCGCCCGACACCGAGCGTCTGCGCAAAACCCATCCTATCACACCCCGCATTCGTTATTCTTCCCTCAGAATAACACATTTTTTCCGCCGCGTCAATCGTGCGCGAAAAAAGATTGACCGCGCGGACAGCCTTGTGGTATAGTAAAATCGTATGGAAAAGAAATTCAGACCCGTGCTGACCGTTCGGATCTTCGGGGAGGAAAAATGCTTCGGGCCGGGCGTGGCGGAGCTTCTGCGCCGCGTCCGCTCGGAAAAGTCGCTGCGCGCCGCAAGCGCGTCGATGCAGATGGCCTACTCGAAGGCGTGGACGGTCATCCGAAATTCGGAGGCCGCACTCGGCTTCAAACTGCTCGTATCCACCACCGGCGGCAAACACGGAGGAGGTGCAACGCTGTCGCCCGAAGCTGAAAAGCTACTCGCCGCCTACGAGGGATACTGCTCCGCCCTCCGCCGCTTCGCGGAGGAGGAATTTTCCGCCGCATTTTCCGATATTCTGTAAAAAACTACCGCAAAACGTCATGTTTTGCGGTAGTTTTTCGCTCTCTGCACGGGTTCTCCTTTCTTCCCGGCCTCGGGGATATTTCGCCGGATGCGCGCATAGGCTGTGGTGTACGCACAGCTAAAGGAGGTCAGATACATGAGGGAGAACATCGAACAGCGAGCCTGTGATTTGGCTGTGTACATCATCGAAAACCGCTCCACCGTCCGCGCGGCCGCGAAGCAGTTCGGCGTCAGCAAATCGACCGTACATAAGGATCTGTCCGAGCGGCTGCCGCACTGCAACCGCGCCCTGTATGAGCAGGTCAGCGCCGTGCTGGCGCAGAACAAGGCCGAGCGGCACATCCGCGGCGGCATGGCCACGCGCAGAAAATACCGCGGGGAGGAAGCATAGCGCGGCGGGGA
>CAMEMX010000169.1 GCA_945927915.1 uncultured Clostridia bacterium | reverse complement strand
GCCGTCTCCGCAATGTACCACGCAATATCGCCCAATTCCTCGATCAGGTGTTCCCTGTCGAGCGGATGCCCGTGCGCCAGATGCTTCTTGACAATGTCGATCGCCTCTCCTGCTTCGCCGCAAAGCCCCATCACGCCGTTGATCAAAACGTCCCGGTCGCTCAGCTCCCGGTTCAGCGTTGTCATTGCCAATTTCTGATATTCATTGACCGTCATGGCTGTTTCCCCCGAATTTTATGATTCTGTTTGTTTCTGTTTGCTTTATCATACCACAAAGCCGGCGTTTTTTCTACCTTTTGGCGAAAATACATTGGCTCCCATGTGACTGTCTTGTACCATTCCCCCGCTGCCCGTGCAAGCGACCGCCGCGTCAGTCGGCCTCAACCTGCGGTTGCGTGAATTTTACCGCTGACAAAGCCGGAGCGATGTGTTATAATGTAGTCAACGTCCGAAATACGAAAGGTTGTGCAAAAATGCTGCTGGCTGAATTCGACCCCGCTTTGAATGCGGTCATTGACCCGGACATGGTCATCAAGGCCGTCCCCGCTTTCCCGGAAACGGTGATTTCCGTATTTTCGCATCATCTTTTTCGCGCGATCCTTGACTTTTTCGGCGGAAAACAGATCGCGGCGACCCACGACGCCGACGACGACTGGCCCGTTTACATGGATTGACCACAGAAGGAAACGTAAAAATGGAACGTGCATTGGTATTAAAAAAGGACATTATAACTGCGCTGGAGACCGTCGGCGTGCGGCCGGGGCAGACGCTCATGGTGCATACCTCGCTTGGCGCTCTTGGCTTCGTCTGCGGCGGCGCACAGGTCGTCATCGAGGCGCTTCTGGAGACTGTTGGCAAGGAAGGAACGCTGATGATGCCGACGCAGTCGTGGAAAAACCTCGACCCGACCGCCGGCGTGCACTGGCAGGAGCCGGAGGCATGGTGGCAGGCCATCCGCGACAACTGGCCGGCCTATGATAAAGCCATCACCCCCACGAACACCATGGGCGCAGTTGCAGAGATGTTTCGCAAATGGCCGGGTGCGCTCCGCAGTGACCATCCTGCCCGTTCCGTCGCGGCGCTCGGAAAGCACGCGGAGTATCTGACGGAAGGGCACGACCTGTCGGACATTTTCGGCGAGACCTCCCCGGTCGGCAAGCTCTATGCGCTGGACGGCTATGTGCTCCTGATCGGCGTGGGCTACGACAAGAACACCTCTCTCCACCTCGCGGACGTCAGAGCCGATTACCCGGGAAAACACATGGTAACAGAGCACAGCGCCGTGCTTGTAGACGGAAAGCGCGTCTGGAAGGCGTATGAAACGCTGTATGTCGACGGCGAGGATTTTACGCAGATCGGTGAAGCTTTCGAAGCGCAGCATCGCGTTGCCAAAGCGCCGCTGGGCAACAGCCGGATCGTGCTGATGAAGCAGCGCGAATTGGTCGACTTTGCAGTCGAGTGGATCGGACACAACCGCAGCCGCCGATAAAGGCTTATTATAAAGTCATTCTTCAGCAATTTTTTTGTTTTTCACGCTGACAAAACCGTTAAACTGTGGTATGATAGACTTGCAATTAAAAAAAGGAGGTTAAAATATGCGGTTAAAAGACAAGGTAGCCATCGTAACCGGCGGAAGCCGCGGCATTGGCCGTGCCACCGTGGAAGCCTTCCTGCGCGAGGGCGCAAAGGTTGTTCTGACGGCAAGCCGTAAAGAAACGGCGGACAAGGCCGTCTCGCAGCTCAAGGAAGCGTTCCCCGACGCGGTCGTCGAAGGCATCTACCCGAACCTGTCCGTTTTTGCCGAAGTTGCGGAAGCCTTCCGCGGTGTGAAAGAACGCTATGGCAAAATCGACATTCTCGTCAACAACGCAGGCACATCCGAAAGCACCCCCTTCAGCGCTTACACTGCCGAAACCTTTGACAAGGTCATAGATCTGAACGTCAAGGGCGTGTTCAACTGCACAAAGGCGGCGGCGGACATCATGACCGAAGCCGGCTGCGGCGTGATCCTCAGCACCTCGTCGATGGTCAGCGTCTACGGTCAGCCCAGCGGCGTTGCCTACCCAACCTCCAAGTTTGCCGTCAACGGCCTGACGCTCTCGCTTGCGCGTGAGCTTGGCCCCAAGGGCATCCGCGTCAACGCGGTCGCGCCCGGCATCACCGAGACGGACATGATGAAGGCCGTCCCGAAGCACGTCATCGACCCGCTGATCGCGCAGATCCCGCTGCGCCGTCTCGGACAGCCGGAGGATATCGCAAACGCCTTCACCTTCCTCGCCTCGGACGAGGCATCGTATATCACGGGCGTTGTCCTGCGCGTCGACGGCATGGCACGTTCCTGAGGCAAACTTACAAAACGAAAGGAAACTCAGCAAATGTATCTCACCATCACTAAGGAGAATTTCCAGACCGAAGTCGTCGAAAGCAGCAAGCCCGTGCTTCTGGACTTCTGGGCAACCTGGTGCGGCCCGTGCCGCATGATCGCGCCGACGGTCGAAGAGATCGCGCAGGAGCGCACAGACATCAAGGTCGGCAAGGTCAATGTCGACGAACAGCCGGAGCTTGCCAACGCATTCGGGATCGCCAGCATTCCGACACTGGTCGTTCTCAAAAACGGCAAGGTCACGAACCAGCTTGTCGGCGTCCGCCCGAAAGAGTCCATTCTCGGAATGCTCTGATGCAAAAACGGCCCGCTGCGTTGTCCGCAGCGGGCTGAGCTTTATTCCGGCTGATACGGGAACACATCCATATACCGCACCTTGAAGCGGTTGATCGCATAGAGGCGGTCGATGCGTGCCTTGGTCGCCTCGTCCTCGCAGACGCCCTCGCGGATGTAACGGTCGAGCGTCTCATAGGTGAAGCCGAGCTTTTCCTCGTCCGTCTGGCCGCACAGGCCGTCGATGGGCACCTTCTCGATCAGCACCTCCGGCAGGCCGAGGACGCGGCCTATGGCCTTGACCTCGCGCACACAGAGCATCGACAGCGGGCTGAAATCGCCGGCGTTGTCGCCGTAGCGCGTGGAGTAGCCGACCCAGTCCTCCGAGAGGTTGCAGGTGTTGGCTACTCTGCCGTTGTTGCTCTGCCCGACGGCGTAGAGCGCAGCCATGCGCAGACGCGGCGCGAGATTGATGGTCGTGTCGCGGCTGACCTCGCCCAAACGCCCCTTGATCTCGCCCAGCATTCCGTCATAACCGGCCTTGATATTGATAATATAGTGACGGATGCCGAGATGCTCGACCAGCAGCTTCGACATATCGATGTCGCTCTGCTCACCGTTGGGCATCAGCACGCCGATGACGCGTTCCCTGCCCAGCGCAGCAACGCACAGCGCCGCAACGACCGAGCTGTCCTTGCCGCCGGAAATGCCGACGATGGCATTGCATCCGGAGCCGTTTTTCTCAAACCACTGACGGATCCAGGCGACAATATCGGCGCT
>CAMEMX010000168.1 GCA_945927915.1 uncultured Clostridia bacterium | reverse complement strand
ATCGTGACCTTCGTCTCGATGCCCAGCGCCGAATGCTCCAAAATATCGGCGTCGACCGTGACGGCGCCCTTCTGCAAAAGCAGGATCACCGTCGAGCCGCCGTACTCAAAATAGCCCTTTTCCTGCAATTTGCCGATGCTTCCCGGCGTCTCACAGTGGTTGCGGATCCTGCCGACCAGCAGCGCGCCGACCTCCATCTGCACGACGTCGCCGAAATGCGCCGTGTGCAGGACGGTGTAGCGCCGGGCGTTGCGGCGGTAGACGCCGAGCGACCCCGCGATGGGGTTGACGCTGTGCAGAACGCCGGGAATGCCGACGGTCTTCTCCTGCGTGCCGGCGTCCGGGTAGACGTAGCGGTGGTAATCGTCCGGCGACAGGCGGAAGATCAGGCACACGCCGCCGGCATACGCTTGCGCGAGCGCCGCGTTGTCCAGCAGCTCCGCCGCCGTGTAGGGCACGCCCTTGACGGTAAAAACGCGGCCTTCGTCGATGGGCAGGGCGGTCAGCTTGCTGTCCGCGATGGCGGGCAGCTCGTTTTCTGCCGTTTGGTTGACATAACATTTTCTCTGCCGGGTGAAAAAGGCGTTGAAGTTGGAAAATTCCCGCTCCGTGCAGTCGTCAAGCGATATTTGGTACTGCGCGATGAATTTTTTCACCTTCCCGCGCGACAGACGGGAGCGCTGCCACGCGCCGTAAATATTCGAGACGAATTTGCGGCACAAAATCGCCTTAGTCAGCGCGCGGCCGACGGGATTTTCGTAGGCGAAGCGCATCGCGCCCGCGCCGACCTCCGGCGCCTCGATCAGCTCTTTGCGGTTCCAGACCTGCATGGCGGAGTTCTCCTTTCTGTTGTGAAAAACGCGCGGCTCTTACCGCGCGTCCTTCTTCCTGAAATGCTCGAAGCGGTCGCTGAAGACGAAATACCGCTGGCCGAAATAGTTCAGCAGAGCGTAGACGATGGCGCCGACGGTCATCTCAAAATTGCCGCGCACCATCTCCGGCTCGCTGCCGCCGAAGGAGAAGAATTCCCGCACGCTTGCGGCGCGCAGACACACCTTGGACAGCAGCGGAGCAGCAACGTAATAGGACAACCCGTAGCAGACCAGCACTTCGAGGGCGAAGCGGAGGAGCTGGCGCAGGGTGGTGCGGTTTTCGGGGAAAAGGATGTAGCGGCAGGCGAGATACCAGATCAGGCTGCCGAGACCGTAGTTGACCAGCGGCGCAACGTGCTCGCTGAACCCGCAGAGGTTGAACAGCAAGAACATGAGCGCCGTACAGACGATGAAATTGAGAACGCCGATGATGAGATAGAGCACGAGCGTGCGGTCGACGAGCTTTTTGATCTTCATAGTATCACCGTTCGATAGAAAGTCGCCCTATTATATCACATTTCTCCTGTTTTTGCAAGAATTATCTGCCGCCGCGCTCAGGTCTTTGCCGCCACGCGGAAGACGTCGTCGGAGCGGCCGATGACGATGATGTGGTCGTCCGGGCGGAAGCGGTAGTCCGCGCTGAGGTTGGCGTCGAGGTTCGTGCCGTTTTTGACGGCGATGATGTTGATCTGGTACTTGCGGCGGATGTTCAGCTCCATGAGGGTGTGCCCCGCCCACGCGGACATGACCGGCAGCTCATAGATCGAATATTCCTCCGTCAGCGGGACGAAATCGAAGATATTGTTCGCGTTATAGCGCACGGCGAGCTTCTCGGCGGTGTCGACCTCCGGATAGACGACCTCGTCCGCGCCGATGATGCGCAGCAGCTCGGCCTGGATGTCCTGGTTGGTCTTGGCGACGATGCGGCGTGCGCCATGCTTTTTCAGCAGGCTCGTCACGACCAGCGACGCCTGAAAATCCTCGCCGATGGTGACAAAGCAGACGTCGAAGCTCTTCACGTCGAGCGACGCGATGACCGACTCGTTGGTGCAGTCGCAGATGGTCGAGTCGGTGAAGCGGTCGCTCAGCGCCTCGATGATGGCGGGGTTGATGTCGGCGATCATAACTTCATTGCCGAGCTGGTGCATTTTCTTGGCGAGGTGCCGTCCCATGCGGCCCATGCCGATGATGAGGACAGATTTCATATTTTATCTCCTAACCTAACAATATTTTTCCTGCGGGACGGTCGACGGGCGCCTCGCTGCGCCGCTCGGAGAAGAGCAGCACGAAGGTCAGGCCGCCGATACGCCCGGCGTACATCAGAAGGATCAGGATCAGGCGGCTGGCGGTGCAGAGGGTGGGCGTGATGCCCATCGAGAGGCCGACCGTGCCGATGGCGGAGTTGACCTCAAACATTCCCTGCTTCAGGCTGATCGGCTCGATGGCGCACAGCGCCAGCACCGCCGCGATCGCCATGGCAAGATAGATCACGAGGATCGAGCACGCCTGCCGGATGCTGTCGCGGTCGATGCTGTAGTGGAAGGCGTTGACGCGCGAACGTCCGCGCGCCGAGGAGATCGCGCTCAGCAGGAGCACCGCGACGGTGGTGGTCTTGACGCCGCCGGCGGTGGAGCCGGGGCTGCCGCCGATGAGCATGAAGACGTTGGTCAGAAGGTTGCCCGATTCACTCAGCGCCGCCATGTCCACGGTGTTGAAGCCCGCGGTGCGCGGCGTGATAGACTGGAACAGCGAGGCAAGCACACGCTCGGAAAGCGGCATCCCCGCCATCGAGGCGTTGCGCTCAAAGAAGAAGAACAGCACCCAGCCGCCGAGCACCAGCACCGCCGTCAGGGTCAGAACCAGCTTGGTGTGGAGCTGGTAGCGCTTCCAATGCAGGCCGTTTTTGACGATGTCGTGCCAGACGAGGAAGCCCAGGCCGCCGATGACGATAAGCAGGCAGACGGTCAGGTTGACGAGCGGGTCTGCCACATAGGCCGTCAGCGACGAGAACGCGCCGCCGCCGCCCATCAGGTCAAAGCCCGCGTTGCAGAACGCGGAGATCGCATGGAACACGGCGAAATAGATGCCCTTGCCCGGGCCGAACTCCGGCACGAAGCGGATGGCAAGCAGCGCCGCGCCGAGCAGCTCGAAGACGAAGGCGAACGGGATGATGCGGCGGATCAGCTCGCCGATGCCGGACAGGGAGAAGTTGCCCGCCGACTGCATCAGCACCTTGCGGTCGTAAAGCCCGACGCGCTTGCCGAGGGCGAAGGAGATGAGCGTGATGACGGTCATGAAGCCGAGGCCGCCGAGCTGGATCAGGCACAGGATCACCGCCTGACCGAAGGTCGTCCAGCCGGTGAAGGTGTCGCGCACGACGAGGCCGGTCACGCAGGTGGCGCTGGTCGAGGTGAACAGCGCGTCAAGGAAATTGGCAGAGCCGTCCTTCGAGGCAAACGGCAGCGTCAGCAGCAGCGCACCGACGAGAATGACCACGAAGAAGCCCAGCGCGATCAGCCGCGCCGGCGCCAGCCGCAGTTTACGTTTTTTCATGCAGGGACCTCCGATTTGACTAAG
>CAMEMX010000167.1 GCA_945927915.1 uncultured Clostridia bacterium | reverse complement strand
TGCGCCGCCCGTTCCCGGGCGGCGCATTTCATACAAATTCTGCGCGCTGTTTTTGTGCACTATGCTGATGCTTTTCGTGTTTCCTTCTCCGGCAAAATATGCTATGATAAAAAGACTAACGATAGAGGAGACACGATATGAAACGCTATTGTACACGGGTGCTGTCCTTCCTGCTGATGCTTGCGATGCTGACGGCGGCCCTTGCGGGGCTGCTGACGGTACAGGCAGCCAACACCGCGCCCAGACACCAGGTGTGCACCGCCCTGTCCGCGCAGGCGAAGAGCTATTACAAGGGGCAGTATACCTATGAGACGATGTCGCAGCTCGACGGCGGCACGACGAGCTGCCTGGAGGCGGTCAACAGCCCGCTGTATCAGAGCCTGCACGACCTGATGGACTCCACCATGACGAAAACCGTCAGCTATAAGTCCCTGACCGGCTATTGGGAGGATACCGACAACAACATCCTGATCTACGCCGACCAGAGGGCAAGCAGCGGGATCAGCCGCGAGCACGTCTGGCCGAAGAGCCGTGCCTCGTTCCACGAAAGCGGTGGCGGCAGCGATCTGCACCATCTGCGTCCGGAGGATTCGGCGGTCAATTCCACGCGCAGCAATTACACGATGGGCAATGTGCGCGGCGTGATCTCCGGCTACAGCACAAAGACCTATGGCGGCAAGAGCGTGCTGTATTATTCCTCCGCAAATGACCTCGTTGAGGTCAACGATAACGTCAAGGGCGACGTCGCCCGCATCCTTCTGTATGTCTATGTGCGCTGGGAGGAGCCGAACCTGTTCGAAACGGATCCGGATCCCCGCCGGGTTTCCGGCGATACGGGCGGAAATAACGGCAAAAAGGTCATCGAGAATATGGACACGCTGCTGCAATGGTGCGAGATGGACCCGGTGGACGAGTGGGAGATGCGCCGCAACGACCTGTGCCAGGATGTGCAGCACAACCGCAACGTCTTCATCGACTATCCCGAGTACGCCTGGCTGCTCTTCGGGCAGCCGATCCCCTCGGATATGACGACCCCCTCTGGTGAGGCAAAAAAAGTTGATCCGACCGATCCGACGGACCCCACCGACCCGACTGAGCCGACCTACACGGTCACGGCGGTTTCCGAGAACACCGCCTATGGCACGGTCACGATGCGCGGCGACGTCATCACCGCGACGCCAAATCCCGGCTACGCCGTCTCCGGCTACCGCGTCGCGCCCGAGGGCGCCGCGACCGTCACGCGCAGCGGCGATACCTTCACCGTCAGCAACGTCAGGGCAAACTGCACCGTGACGATCACCTTCGAGCCGCAGGCCGCTGCGACGATCACCTATGTCGTCCCGGACGGCGTGACGGTCAACGGCATCACGGAGGGCAGCGTCGGTCAGACCGTACCGCTTGCCTCCGTCAGCGGCAGGCCGGCGGGCGAGGGGACCTACCTCTTTTACGGCTGGGCGGAAGCGCGCGTTGCGGATACGATCATCCCGCCCGTCGTGCGGAAGGCCGGCGAAAGCTATACGCTCACCGGTGCACAGAAGAGCTTCTATGCCGTGTTCCGCTATTCCAACGGCCTTGCCTGGCACTATGCGACCGAGTTCGGCGCGCCGGAGCACGACTGCCCGTGTGACGACTATTCGGACCTCGACAAAAACGAATGGTACCACGAGGGCGTGGATATGATGCTCGAAAACGGCTATATGAATGGCGTTGCCGCCGGAAAATTTGACCCGGACGGCGCGACGACCCGCGCAATGATCGTCACGATCCTCTGGCGCATGGAGGGCGAGCCTGCTCCGAAGGCGGGTAACCCCTTTGCTGACGTGAAGGACAACGAGTGGTATACGACGGCGATCGCGTGGGCAGCGGAGAATGGCGTTGTCAACGGCGTCGGCTCCGGCCGCTTCGCGCCGGAGGAGCGCATCACCCGCGAGCAGATGGCGACGATCCTTTACCGCTACGCGTCGTATTGCGGGGCGGACACATCTGCGCGGGCGTCGCTGAGCGGCTTCCCCGACAGCGGCCGGGTCAGCGGCTGGGCGGAGGACGCGGTGCGCTGGGCGGTCGCCGGGCAAATCATCAACGGCTCGGACGGGCGGCTCCTGCCGCAGGGCGACGCGACCCGCGCACAGGTCGCCGCGATCCTTTACCGCTCCATGGCGCTGCTTTCCAAATGAAACAAATGCCTCCTGAGCGCTTGCTCAGGGGGCATTTCCGTCACCAATGCACTTTTCGCAGGGGGAGTATTTGCCGGAGGTGTAATCCTCCTGCGTCATGCGGTGAATATTGGTCTTGTCACGGACATAACCGCATTGTGCGGTGTGGTATTTCGCGCCGGTCTCTGTCAGGTAGTATTCGCCGTAGTAGGTGCTGTTTCTGGCAACGACCGCCAGCACGCCACCAGCGACAGCCAGCGCGGCAAGCACGGCGCAAAGCAGGATGCAGAGCTTTTTCCGGCGGCGGACGAACAACCGCGCACGCACCGGCAGCGGCGGATGCAGCAGCATATGCGCAAATTCGTTTGCCTCATGCTCCTGCTGCACGTCGCGCCCAAGGATCGCCTGTCCTGTGGTGTGCCCGCAGAGAATGTGGCCCTGCTCATGCGCGAGGACCATCGCCGCTTCCTCGGCGGACAGATCGGCGTGCAGGAAAACCAGACGAAAATCGGCGCTGGCATAGGTGAATCCGCGGGTGGAGGCGACATAGGGCTCGACCTGCAATGCGCGGATGAGCGCGGCTGTATTGGGATCGTTGGCAAGATGGCTGAAGCGGACGACGGTGTAGCCCTGCTGCTCCAGCGCGGCTTGCAGCGTTCGGACGTCGATCTGCGCCGGGCGGTATTTTTTGAGAAAGCTCCTGACTGCTCTGCGCGCGGTGTCAGATCCTGTCACGTTGCGTCTCCTTTATCTTTTGAAGTGCCAGCGCAGCGTCGGCGCGCTTTGCGGAGAGCTCGGCGGTGTTGAACGAGGTTCCGTTAAAGGACTTGATGACCGCGTCGCCGGGGAGCTTGGCGCAGCGGGCGTATTCCACCATCAGCACGGTGCGGATGGCGTGCAGCGCCTGCTCGTCCAGACATTCCAGAATGTTTTTCATCTCCTCACCGAGCAGCATGGCGGGGTCGAAGGAAAACGTGGACTCGCCGTTGTTGAAGCGCTCGATCAGCTCCTCCGGGAAGGCGGAAATGCTGCGCAGCATCCGGTGCGTTGCGTTGTTGTAGTCGAAAAACAGAATGAGGCTGAGATAGGTGTCCCATGACATCCGGCGCAGCTTTCCCTCAATGGCGCCGTAGGTCTGGCGCGAAATGCCGATCAGATGTGCAAGATCACCCTGCGAAACGCCAACCTTTGCGCGCAGCGCGGGCAGATTCTCCGTCAGCGCGTCAATGAACTTGTCCTTATCTTCGTCGGTCAGCGTCCATTTATTCAAAGAAGCCATACATGACGCCTCCTTTCACGCTTTCATCATACAGGAACAATTTGACATTGTCAATAGAAAAGTGAAATT
>CAMEMX010000166.1 GCA_945927915.1 uncultured Clostridia bacterium | reverse complement strand
AAATGTTCTCTGTCGTTCAGGCACGCCGCCCAGCCGTTCCAGTCCGCGCTGTGGCTCTCGCGCAGCGTGATCGCGATCAGCTTCATGTCGGGATACTGTTCCAGCACCTTGTCGCCCAGCTTGCGATACTTCTCGCGGTCCAGCTCGCCCGACGCGACGTCCACGTCCACCGTGATGCCCAGCGACTTCTGCACGTCCTCCTCGTTGGCGATCGCCACGTCGACGTACTTCGCCAGCTCGCGCATCACCTCGGACGCCGCCTTGCCGTATTTCCACAGGTTCTTGCGGTAGTTCAGGTCGCACGAGACCGTGATGCCGCGCTTTTTCGCTTCCTTTACGGATTCCAGCGACAGCTCCATCGCGCTTTCCGAGATCGCGGGCGTGATGCCCGTGATGTGGAACCAGTCCACGCCCTCAAACGCCTTGTCCCAGTCGATGTCGCCCGGCTTTGCCAGAGCGATCGCCGAGTTGGCGCGGTCATAGATGACCTTGCTCGGAAGCTGGTTCGCGCCGGCCTCCAAAAAGTAGATGCCCATGCGGCCCTCGCCGCGCACGACGCGCTGCGTGTCCACGCCGAAGCGGCGCAGCTCGCGGATGCACTCGTCGCCCAGCGCGTTCTTCGGCAGCACCGTCAGGTACGCCGCGTCCTCGCCGAAGTTCGCCAGCGACACCGCCACATTCGCCTCGCCGCCGCCGAACGTCGCTTCCATCATATTGCTCTGGAAGAACCGCTCGTGTCCCGGCGCACGCAGGCGCAGCATGATCTCACCAAAGGTTAAATATTTCATGGTCTTCTCCTCACTTTTGCAGCAGATGCACGGCAAAGCCGCCGAATTCCTTGTGCAGATACACCGCGATCAGCTTCTCGCCCTTGTACTTTGCCGTCTCCTCATCGACCGTGTAGCCGCGCTTTGCAAGCTCCGCCACCGCGGCGCCGATGTGGTTCGTGCGGATGGCGATGTGACCGTTCGTGCCGAGGTACGGCGTCTTCATCACCTCAATGGCGCTCGTCGAGAAGTTCGAGCTGTTGCCCGGCTTCGTCTCGAAGCCGAACGCGTCACGCAAAAGGCCGCACACCGCCTCGGAGGCCGCCGCGTCGGCGCAGTTGATGCCGATGTGCGCCACCTCAAAGCCCAGCACGGCGCGTCTTGCCTCCGCGCACAGGGCCGTGATTTTCTCAAAATTGCCCGCCGCGATGTCCGCCTTCGGGCACACCCAGCTTCCGCCCACCGCGTGGATGAACGGCGCGGTCAGGTACTCCGCCAGATTCTGCGCGTTCACGCCGCCCGTCGGGATGAACTTGATCCCGCCGAAGGGGCCGGACAGCGCCTTCATCGCGCCGAGGCCGCCGTAGACGTTCGCGGGGAAGAACTTGACGACCTTCAGGCCGAGCGACATGGCCTGCATGATCTCCGTCGGGGTGACGCAGCCCGGCGTCACGGCAACGCCGTTCTCGACGCACCATGCCACGACCTCGCGGTCGAAGCCCGGCGCGACGATGAACTTGGCGCCTGCGGCGACGGCGGTCTTGCACTGCTCGAGCGTGATGACCGTGCCCGCGCCGACCAGCATATCCGGACACTGCGCGCTCACGGCGGCGATGGCGTCCTTAGCCGCTGCGGTACGGAAGGTGATCTCCATCACGTCGATGCCGCCGGCGAGCATCGCCTGCGCGGTCGGCACGGCGTCCTTTGCGTTCTCGATCACGACCACCGGCACGACGCCGGCGTTGGAAAGACGGGTCAGAATATCCATTTCCCTGCCTCCTTATTCCTCAACGGGAAGGGCGATGCCGCTCTCCTGCGCAAGGCCGCGCAGGGACGCCTCGACGTCCGCGGGCAGCTCCAGCCCCTCGGCGTCCGCTTTGGCGTGCTTGCCCCATTCGATCTCGCCCGGCGTGAAGATCCGCTCCGAGCCCTTCGCCTTGGGTGCGCTGCGCAGCGCGGTCGCCATATCCTCGACGCGGTCGGACACCTTTTCTTCGCCCAGGAAGAGCTTCGGGTTGACGGCGATGAACGTATGGCAGACGTTGTTCGGCTTTTCCAGCTCGAAGCACCACGAGACGATCTCGCCGCCCATCGAGGTGCAGCCGCCGGACAGGATGCCGGTCAGCAGCTCGACCAGCACCGCAAGGCCGTAGCCCTTATGCGCTGCCATGGGCTGCATGGCGCCCTCCTCCGGGTAGTGGCTCGGATCGGTGGTGGGCAGGCCGTCCTTGTCGACGATCCACGTCGGCGGGATCTGCTTGCCGTCCTTGCGCGCCTGCACGACCTTCAGGGAGGCGACGTTGCTCATTGCGATATCCAGAAACACGCTCGGCGTGGTGTTGGCGGGTGCGGCATAGGCGAAGGGGTTATTGCCCAGCAGCATGCCTCTTGCGCCGGGGGCGGTCATGTTCGGGTCGACGTTCGACATACTCAGGCCGATCATGCCCTTGCGCGCGGCGATGTTGGCGTAATAGCCGGCAGCGCCGAAGTGGGTGCTGTTCTTCACCGTGACGATGGCGATGCCCGCCGTCTCCGCCTTGGCGCAGGCCAGCTCCATCGCCTGCACGGACGGGATCATGCCCAGCGTGTTGTGCGCGTCGATGGCGGCGAAGGCAGGGCCTTCCGCCACGATCTCCGGCTCGCCGTGGATGTCCATGCCGTGTACGCGGAACTTACGGATATAATTGTGCAGGTTCTTCGTGCCGTGGCTGTTCGTGCCGCAGGCGTCGGTCTCCGCCAGCACCTCCGCGACAGTCGCGGCGTATTCTTCCTTCATGCCCTCGCGCACGAGGTTCTCCTTGCAGAAGCTCTTCAGATTTTCCAGCTTGATCTTTGCCATTTCGTGTTCTCCTTTCTCAAATGCCCCAGAATGCCGAGAAGCCGCCGTCTACGGGGATCACAGCGCCGTTGACGAAGGACGCCGCCTCGGAGCACAGCCAGATCACGGGGCCTGCCATCTCCTCCGGCTCGCCGTAGCGGCCCATCGGCGTCTTGTTCAGCACGCGCTGACCGCGGTCGGTCGGGGTGCCGTCTTCCTTCTGCATCAGGAAGCGGTTCTGCGTCGTCAGCAGGAAGCCCGGCGCAATGGCGTTGACGCGGATGCGCTTGCTGTAGTTCTGGTTGAAGTGCGTCGCCATCCACTCCGTGAAGTTCGCCACCGCAGCCTTTGCGCCGCAGTAGGCCACCGTATTCGTCAGCGGATGGTACGTCGCCATCGAGGCGATATTGATGACGTTGCCGGTGCCCTGCTTTGCCAGCAGCTCACCGAAGACCATCGTCGTCAGCACCGCGCCGGTCACGTTCAGGTCGAAGACCCACTTGAAGGCGTCGACGTTCAGGTGGAAGAAGTCCAGCTCCGGCGAGACGGTCGCCTCCTTCTTGTTGCCGCCCGCGCCGTTGATGAGGATGTCTACGCGACCGAAGCGGTCGAGCACGGCCTGCCGCGCCTGCTCCAGGCTCTCGCGGTCGAGGACGTTCGCCTTGACGGCGACGGCCTCGCCGCCGGCGGCGTTGATCTCGTCGGCGATTTTCTG
>CAMEMX010000165.1 GCA_945927915.1 uncultured Clostridia bacterium | reverse complement strand
CTGTTCACTATTCTCTATTCACTAATAAGAGAACAGATTGCCACGTCGCTGCGCTCCTCGCAATGACATGGACGGAAGTGCCTGCACGCGGGACGCCGGGGACGGCGTCCCCTGCAGCGAAAATTCCTGCACACGGGCGGCATGACAGCCGCCCCTACCGATTCAGAAAATCAATTCTCATGGAGGATCTTATGGATTACAAAAACACCATCATCACGCCCAAGACCGATTTTCCCATGCGCGCGGGTCTGCCCACGCGCGAGCCGCCCATGCTTGAGCACTGGAACAAGATCGACGTCTATTCCCTCCTGCTCGAAAAGAACAAGGACAAGCCCGCCTTCATCCTGCATGACGGCCCTCCGTTCTCCAACGGCGACATCCACATGGGCCACGCCCTCAACAAGACCCTGAAGGACTTCATCGTCCGCTCCTACGCCATGCGCGGCTACTATACCCCCTTCACGCCCGGCTGGGATAACCACGGTATGCCCATCGAGTCCGCCATCATCAAGAAAAACAAGCTCAACCACAAGACCATGCCCGTGACTGAGTTCCGCTCCGCGTGCGAGGCGTTCGCAGAGGACTTCATCCAGCGGCAGATGGCGGGCTTCCGCCGCCTGGGCGTCATCGGCGACTGGGCGCACCCCTACCGCACGATGGACAGGCATTTCGAGGCCGAGGAGGTCAAGGTCTTCGGCGAGATGTACCGCAAGGGCTATATCTACAAGGGTCTGAAGCCCGTCTACTGGTGCCCGAAGGACGAGACCGCCCTGGCCGAGGCCGAGATCGAGTATCAGGACGACCCCTGCACCTCGATCTACGTCAAATTCGCCCTCAAGGACACGCAGGGCAAGCTGGAAACCGCCAACACCTTCGTCGTCATCTGGACGACGACCCCGTGGACCCTGCCCGGCAACCTCGCCATCGCCCTGAACGCCGACGAGACCTACGTCCTCGTCGACGCGAAGAACGGCGAGCGCTATATCGTCGCCGAGGCGCTGCTGGAAAAGACCATGCAGGCCGGCGGCATTGCGGAATACGAGGTTCTCGAACGCCATGAGGGCAAGTTCTTCGAGTATATGACCGCGCAGCACCCGTTCCTGGAGCGCGATTCCCTGCTCGTCTGCGCCGACTACGTCACGATGGACTCCGGCACCGGCTGCGTCCACACCGCGCCCGGCTTCGGCGCCGACGACTACCAGACCTGCCGCCGCTACAAGATCGACCTCATCGTCCCCGTCGACGACCGCGGCATCCAGACCAAGGACGCCGGCAAGTACGCCGGGATGCGCTATGACGTGTCCAACGAGCAGATCGTCGTTGACCTGAAGGCGTCCGGCGCCCTGTTCGCCTCCGAGGTCTTCACCCACAGCTATCCGCACTGCTGGCGCTGCAAGAGCCCGATCATCTTCCGTGCCACGCCGCAGTGGTTCTGCTCCGTCGAGTCGTTCAAGGACGAGGCCGTCGCCGCGTGCGAGAACGTCCAGTGGCTGCCCGCGTGGGGCAAGGACCGCATGGTCGCCATGATCCGCGACCGCGCCGACTGGTGCATCTCGCGCCAGCGCCGCTGGGGTCTGCCGATCCCCGTGTTCTACTGCAAGGACTGCGGCAAGCCCGTCTGCACGCCTGAGACGATCGAGCATATTTCCAAGCTCTTTGACGAAAACGGCTCGAACGTCTGGTTCGCCAGAGACGCCATGGAGCTGATCCCCGAGGGGCTTTCCTGCCCGCATTGCGGCGGCACCGCCTTCGACAAGGAGACGGACACCCTCGACGGCTGGTTCGACTCCGGCTCGACGCATATCGCGTCCCTGCGCCGCGAGCATCCCGACCTGTGGCCCGCGACGATGTACCTTGAGGGCGCGGATCAGTACCGCGGCTGGTTCCAGTCGAGCCTGCTCACGAGCGTCGGCGCACTCGGTCAGGGCGCACCCTTTGCCAAGTGCCTGACCCACGGCTGGACGGTCGACGGCGAGGGCAAGGCGATGCACAAGTCCCTCGGCAACGGCGTCGACCCGGCCGACCTCATCCGCGACTTCGGCGCGGACATCGTGCGCCTGTGGGCGGCGTCGGCGGACTACCGCGCGGACGTGCGCTGCTCGAAGGAGATCTTCAAGCAGCTCTCGCAGAGCTACCTGAAATTCCGCAACACCGCCCGCTACTGCCTCGGCAACCTCGACGGCTTCAACGCGAACGACCTCGTCAAGCCCGACCAGATGCTCGAGCTTGACCGCTGGGCGGTCACGAAGCTCAACAGCCTGATCCGCACCGGTTTTGAAGCCTACGACAACTACGAATTCCACGTCCTGACCCACGCGATCAACGATTTCTGCGTGATCGAGCTGTCGAATTTCTACCTCGACATCCTCAAGGACCGCCTCTACTGCGAAGCGCGCAACGGCCTCAAGCGCCGCAGCGCCCAGACCGCGCTGTTCCTCATCGTCGACGCGATGGCGAAGCTGTACGCGCCCATCCTGCCCTTCACCTGCGACGAGATCTGGCAGGCGATGCCGCACCGCGACGGCGACGACACCCGCAACATCGTCCTCAACGAGATGGCAAAGCCCTATGAGGAATACGCGTTAAGCGACGCCGAGATGGCGAAGTGGGACGTCCTCATCGCCCTGCGCGGCGACGTCAACGGCGTTTTGGAGACCGCCCGCGCCGACAAGCGCATCGGCAAGGCGCTCGAGGCGCACGTCGCCCTGTATCCGACGGACGAGGCCGCGAAGACCTGCCTCGAAACGGTCAGGGATATGAACCTTGCGGAGCTGTTTATCGTGTCCGACGTGCTGCTCGAGAGCGAAAAGCCGCTCGACGGCAGCGTCTGCGCCCACGGCGAGAGCTTCGGCGGCATGATGATCGAGGTGCGCAACGCCGAGGGCGTCAAGTGCCCGCGCTGCTGGATGCACTCGACGAAGGCGAACGCCGACGGCCTCTGCCCGCGCTGCGCCGCCGTCGTCGCAGAGCTGGACCTGGGCGAATAATTCCCGGGGGCCGTTGCGCCCGCGCGGGAAAAATTCGGCAAATTTTTACCCCTCCGAGGGCGTATGCTTTCGGAGGGGTGTTTTTTTGAAAAACGAAAGGCTGGCCTATTTTCTGGCGTTTTTGGCGGCGGCGGCTGCGGGCAGCGCGCTGCATTTTCTCTATGCCGCCGTGCCGCATCCGCTGACGGCGCTCATCGCGCCCGTCAACGAGAGCGTCTGGGAGCATCTGAAGCTGCTGTACTATCCGACGCTGGCCGCGGCGTTCGTGCTGTCGCGGCGCACAAGGGACAAAAATCGGCTGTGGAGCGGCTTTTTCGCCGCGATTTTGGCAATGCCGGCGGCGCTGCTGGGCGCGTATTACACGCTGGGCGGGGGCTTCGGCGTCGAGGGGCTGTGGCTGGACATCGGGCTGTACGTTCTGACGATGGCGGGCGGCTTTGCCCTGGCGCTGGCGCTTTTCCGCAGCGGACGCGCTGCGCGGTGGGGCGGGGTGCTGCTCATGCTTGTGATATTTTACGGCGCGTTTTTGGTCGTGTTCTC
>CAMEMX010000164.1 GCA_945927915.1 uncultured Clostridia bacterium | reverse complement strand
TGCGTAAGCAAACACCACAGTCATTCACCCTTAGTCCTTAGCCCTTAGCCAAAACAGTAGTGCCTGCACGCGGGACGCCGGGGACGGCGTCCCCTACAGCGAAACTGCCTGCAACGGGCGGCGGATAGCCGCCGCTACAGAGCGTTACTCCGCCGGTTCGAACGAATAGGGACGCGGCTTGCCGCGCATATAGTATTCCACGATGAGAAATTCCCGGTACAGCGCCTCGTCGGCGGGGGTCTCGGTCAGCTCACCGCCGTTTTCAAACAGGAACGCACGATGCATGACGGGGATCGTCTCGCGCACCTCGCGCTGGTACTGCATCCACGCCGGGCCCTCCCAGCCGCAGCAGTCGAAGACCTCCGCCATCAAAAACGCGGGCGAGATCGTCCGGCCCTCGCCGGTGAAGTCGAAGCCCAGGACCTCCTTTGCCGCGTCGTTCGCCCAGATGAGGTAGGGCGTGGTGTAAAGATTCCGGCAGCCCTCGGAGGTGTTCTCCGCGGCGGAGATGCCCATGTCCTCATAGTAGCAGTTGCCCGCGCCGAAGGTGGGCTTGTGGTCGCCGAAGAAGACCAGCACGACGGGCTCGGGGTCGTCGCGGAAGGTATCGACATAGGCCGCGACGCGCTTGCCGGTATCGGCCACGCCGGAAAGATAGTTGTTGATCTGATAATATGCAGAGTCGTCCAGGCCCTCGTGCGAGACATATTCCTGCCCCAGAAGCTGCGTGTCCTCATAGGGACTGTGGTTCTGGTAGCTGACGGAGAAGGAGAAGTAGGGCACGCCGTCGGCCGTCTCCTGCGTGTAAATGTCGCGCATCGCGGGGAAGAAGACGTCGTCCATCGCGTGTTCCTCGTCCGTCAGGGCGCTGAAATAGTTCTCCATGAACAGATAGCGGTCGAAGCCGAGGCGCTCGTTGATGGTGTTGCGGCTGTAGAACCAGTCGAAGCCCGGATGCGCACCGTCGGTTTGGTAGCCGTTCGCCTTGAAGTAGCGCACGAAGGAGTTCGTCGGCGTGCGGTAGCGCGGATGCGGATAGACGAAGCCCGTCATGACCGAGCGTTCGGAATTGATCGTGCCGCCGCCGATGACGTCCGCGATGAGGCTGCCGTGGTAGCTCTCATTTTGCAGGGCGTGGAACTCTGCATAGGGGTCGGCGGTGAAGTTTATGGTGTCGAATTCGGAGAGGTCGGAGTAGCTTTCAAGCATCGTCACGACGACGTTGACGCGCTTTTCCTCCGGGATGGCGGCGTCGTCGTAGCGGGCAAGCACGGCCTGCGCTGCCTCGGCGGAGTAGCCCTCCGGCGCGTCGGGGAAGGCCTCGTCGATCGACCGCAGGAACGACCAGAAGAAGCCGTGCGACGCGCGGTATTCCGACTCACGGTCGCCGCTGAAGCAGTAGTAGTTGAGCTGCTGCTCATAGAGGGTCTTGTCGGTGTAGAGGAAGCACCACGACGCCGCGCCCAGCGCGAGGCACAGCACGACGCCCGTCACGCGCACCCACCACAGGCGTTTCGGGATCCTGCCGCGGGCATAGCGCATCAGGACGACCGTCCCGGCGATCAGCGCGACGATGGAAAGATAGAACCAGACGGGGAAATGCAGCTCATACTGCCCGATGATGCCCGCGCCCTCGCCGATGAGCAGGAAGTCCTCGGCGACGAAGGGGTCGCCGCGCAGGACGATCTTGAAATAGTTGACGAATTCCATGATGAGCAGCACCACGGACGGCGCAAGAAAGGCGATCCACGCGCGGTTGGTCGCAAAATACATCAGCGCGATCAGCAGCGCGACGGGCAGCAGGTTCATCAGGAAGATGGTCGGGTGGTGGAAGAAGGACGAGAAGCGCACGCGAGAAAAGTCCAGCGTGCCGATCATCTGGCACAGCAGATGCGTGCCGAGCATGGCGCCGACGAGCAGGCAGACCGTCAGCGCCCAGGTGACCTTCGGGGAGCGTTCGCGCGGCTTCAGGCGCTGGCGCAGGGAGGGTTTATTTTCGTGATCCATGCGAGGCCACTTCCTTAAAACGCGAGCTTTTCGGTCAGGTAAGACTTCAGCTCGCTGATGGGGATGCGCACCTGCTCCATGGTGTCGCGGTCGCGGACGGTGACGGCGTGGTCGGCGGGGGTGTTCTCGTCGCCGACGGTCTCGAAGTCGACGGTGATGCAGAACGGCGTGCCGATCTCGTCCTCGCGGCGGTAGCGCTTGCCGATGGAGCCGGCGTCGTCAAAGTCGACCATGAAGTCCTTCTGCAGCTCGCGGTAGATCTCCTCGGCCGCGGGCGAGAGCTTCTTGGAAAGCGGCAGCACGGCGGCCTTGAACGGCGCCAGCGCCGGGTGCAGGTGCAGCACGGTGCGGATGTCGTCGTTGCCCTTCTTGTCCTGCCCGACGACCTCCTCATCGTAGGCGTCGACCAGGAAGGCGAGGAAGCTGCGCTCGACGCCGAGCGACGGCTCGATGACGTAGGGGATGTAGCGCGTGTTCTTCTCCTGATCGTAGTAGGTCAGATCCTTGTTGGAGGTATTCTGGTGCTGGGTCAGGTCGTAATCGGTGCGGTCGGCCACGCCCCAGAGCTCGCCCCAGCCGAACGGGAACAGGAACTCGAAATCCGTCGTCGCCTTGGAGTAGAAGCACAGCTCCTCCGGATCGTGGTCGCGCAGGCGCAGATTTTCCTCGCGCATACCCAGAGACAGCAGCCACTGCTTGCAGAAGCCGCGCCAGTAGGCGAACCACTCCAGGTCGCTGCCCGGCTCGCAGAAGAATTCCAGCTCCATCTGCTCAAATTCGCGCACGCGGAAGATGAAGTTGCCCGGGGTGATCTCGTTGCGGAAGGATTTGCCGATCTGGCCGATGCCGAAGGGCAGCTTGCGGCGGGTGGTGCGCTGGACGTTGACGAAGTTGACGAAGATGCCCTGCGCGGTCTCCGGGCGGAGGTAGACGGTGTTCTTCGCGTCCTCGGTGACGCCCTGGAAGGTCTTGAACATCAGGTTGAACTGACGGATGTCGGTGAAGTTATGCTTGCCGCAGGTGGGGCAGGGGATGTTGTGGCTCTCGATGAAGTCCTTCATCTCGGCCTGGGAGAACGAGTCGATGGGCTTGGGAAGCTCCATGCCCTGCCCGGCGCAGAAGTCCTCGATGAGCTTGTCGGCGCGGAAGCGCTCCTTGCACTCGCGGCAGTCCATCAGCGGGTCGGAGAAGCCGCCGAGGTGGCCGGACGCGACCCACGTCTGCGGATTCATCAAAATGGCGGCGTCGAGGCCGACGTTATAGGGGTTTTCCTGCACAAATTTCTTCCACCAGGCGCGCTTGATGTTATTCTTCAGCTCCACGCCGAGGGGGCCGTAGTCCCAGGTGTTGGCGAGGCCGCCGTAGATCTCCGAGCCGGCGAAGACGAAGCCGCGGTTTTTGCAAAGCGCGACGATTTTGTCCATGGTTTTTTCCGTGTTTTTCATGTTTGGGTGTCCTCCGAAAAGTATAGTTCTCTAAATAATTATTATACCCGCATTTGCAAGCAATGTCAATCACGTCGGGGACGGTTTTTTGCGCCGC
>CAMEMX010000163.1 GCA_945927915.1 uncultured Clostridia bacterium | reverse complement strand
TGCAGCGCAATTTACCCTTGCGCTGTACGGCGGCGGATGGTATAATTCATTTTGTGTAATTGGAGGTGGCGCGATGCAAGTCTATTCTGATTGTCCGCAGATCTTGCGGGAGTTCCTGTCATACCATGAGAATATCAAGGGTCAGTCTCCGCGCACGATCTCCGAATATTACCTCGACCTGCGGCTCTTTCTGCGCTTCATGGTCATGGTAAAAAACGAGATGCCGTACTCGACGGATCTCGACCAGATCTCTATCAGTAAGGTTGACCTTACATTTATAAAAATGATAACTATTACTGATATCTATGATTTTCTGTCTTTTCTTGCACATGACCGCAGGCAAAATGACTATGACGACAGCGGCATCGGCGCGGCTGCGCGTGCCAGAAAGCTCTCTGCGATCAAGTCCTTCTATAAATATCTAACGGTACGCACGAAGCTCCTGACGGAGAACCCGGTCAAGGACGTCGAATTCCCCAAAATCCGCCGTTCCCTCCCCCGCTATTTGACGCTTGAAGAATCGCAGCGCCTGCTGGCCTCTGTTCGCGGCAAGAACGAAAAACGGGATTACGCGATCCTGATGATCTTCCTCAACTGCGGCATTCGCCGCTCCGAGCTGGTCGGGCTGAACCTTGGCGACATTTACGACGACAGAATACGCGTAACAGGCAAAGGAAATAAGGAGCGGATCGTCTATTTTGGCTCTGCCTGCAAGGCGGCGATCGACGATTACTTAGTCGAACGCAACAAAAAAGTTCTTTCGGACAACCGCGCCCTGTTCGGCTCGCGCGACGGCAACCGCATCAGCGTCACGGCGGTGCACCGGCTGGTCAAGAAACACCTGCTGGCGGCCGGGCTTGACCCGGATCAGTTCTCCGCGCACAAGCTGCGCCACACGGCGGCGACCCTGATGGTCTCCAACGGCGTGGACATCAAAACGGTGCAGGAGGTTCTCGGCCACGAGCACCTGAATACGACGGAAATCTACACACATATTGAAAATACGGAGCTGAAGATCGCTGCCGAGGCGAATCCGATCTCCAGGATGGTGAAAGAGAATGATAAAGACACTGATCTTTGATCTGGACGGCACGCTGCTCAACACGCTTGCCGACCTGCGCGACTGCACAAATTTTGCGCTGAAAAAGTTCGGGTTTCCATGCAGAAATACGGAAGAAATAAGACATTTTGTTGGAAATGGTTTGCGGATGCTGATCCGTCGTGCAGTCCCGCCGGAGACGGACGAGGCGACGGTCGACTGCGTGCTTGCTGAAATGAAGGCATATTACCGCGCGCATTACCACGACGGCACAACACCCTACGAGGGTGTCCTCCCCTTCCTGAAGAAGATGAAAAAACGAGGCTTTCGCATGGCGATCGTCTCAAACAAGGCTGACCCGATGGTGCAGCTCCTGCGGACGCTGTATTTTGACGACTTGATTCCCGTGGCGCTCGGTGAGCTGGACGGTGTTGCGCGCAAGCCCGCGCCGGATATGGTAGAGCTTGCGCTTCGGCGGCTCGGCTGCACGGCGGATTACGCGGTCTACATCGGCGATTCCGAGGTCGACATCGAGACGGCGAAAAACGCGGGACTTCCCTGCCTTTCCGTCGGCTGGGGCTTTCGGTCGGAGGACTGCCTGCGCGCAGCCGGTGCGGTGCGGGTGTTTCATACCCCGGAAGAGCTGTGCGAGGCGGTGCTGTGCGAGGCGTGTCCGTGAAAGCGGGCCAGGTGTGAGCAGCACGGCGACTGCGCTGCGTTCCGGGCGCACCATCAAGCGTCGCCGCGCAAGCCGCTGACGGCCTGCGAACGGAAAAATAGAGGATAAAGCAACGGAATTCCGCCTGTTTTGGCGGAATTCCGTTGCTTTTAGTATAGTGCAAGGATAATACGGTGGAACAGGCGCAGGTATAGCGGCTTTTTCTTCAGGGCGCTGATTGCAGCGTCGAAATAGTGCGCAAACTGCCGCAATTCCTCGCCGGTAAGCTCATGCTGGCTGAATTTCGCCTTCTGCGCCAGCGTGTGCAGCGCGGGATCGGGCTTCTCGCCCAGAGCGCGGCAATAGAGCGTGACCTGCCGCCAGCAGGAAAGCGCCTGTTCGTTCGGCGTTCCGCGCCGCCGCGCCCGCCTGCGGAGCTGCACGCGCAGCCGCGACTGTCCGATAAGCAGCGCAGCAAGCAGCGCTGCGATTCCGACCCAGAACAAAATGCGGAAAAGAACGGTGCTGTCCTGTTTGCCGGGCGCGGCGCCTGTCTCGTTTCCGCTGAGGCCGGACTCCCCTGCCGTTGATGTGGCTTCCGGGGAAGAACTGCTCTCGGTCGGAGCGGTCGTCATTTCGGTCGTTGCCTCTGTCGTTGTTTCGGTGGTCGGCTCGGTGGGAGGTGCTTCGGTCGCTGACGGAGTGGGATCCAAGATCTGCCAGCCGGAGGACAACGTCCAGTATTCGACCCACGCGTGCGCGTCCTTCTGCTGCACCGTGACCGTCTCCCCTGCGACGGCGTCAACAAGAAAGCCGCTGACATAGCGCGCCGGAACGCCCGCAGCGCGGAGCAGGACGACGGCAGAGCTTGCAAAATGGACGCAATAGCCCGTGTCCGACTGTGTGAGGAACCAGTAAACGAAATCCGTCTGGTCGGCGGGCATACGCGTTGTGTTGAGGTCGTAGCGCGCGCAGGAACGCAGATAGCTGCCGATGACGGCCGCGAGTGCGTCAGGGTCGGCGTCGCTGAGGGAGACGCCGTACATCGAGGCGACCTGCGCGACCAAGTTCTGCGCCCACAGGCGCGTCTCCTCCGGCAGGGCAGTCATGGCCTGAGAATCGGTCTCATCCGGCAGGCGGATGTTGTAGCCGAGGTGGTTCAGGCGTTCGATGACCTGTTCATTGGTCAAAACGACGTTCTCGCCGGGAACAAAGGACGGATGGATCAACCGTTCGAGCAGGTAGCGGTCAAAGGAATACTCCGAAACCTCCTCGGTGTTGCGCTGCATACTCCCAAGCCGCTGATAGAGCATGGATTCCGTATAGTATGGCAGGTAGAGAACGTCTTCTTCGTTGCGCGTCCGGATCGTGACGGAGCCGCGCGGACGCGTGCTGAACATATCCGCCCCGCGCTCCAGCACCGGCCACGGGAAATCGTAGTCCACGCCGCTGTCCTGCCACTGCGTGCCGGTATAGATGTCGTAGGCTCTGCCGCGCAGATAGTATGTGCCGGAAACGGTCGCCGTCACGTCCATCACGGGCGTGGGATCCTCCGTCATACGTCCGATGCGCGAGAGCTTGACCGTCTCGTCGCGTCCGCCTCCAACATTGGAGACGGTGCGGGAAAAGAACGATTCGACGCTTTGCAGGAGCTTTTCGGCCCGTTGCGCGCCGGAATAGCCCTCCTGCGGAACGAGGCGGAACAGCAGCACCAGCGATAAAACCGCCGGCAGCGCCGCATACAGCGTGATCGACCCGCCCTGCAGGGCATCGCGCCTGCGGATGGGCTGCGTCACAAGCAGCAGCGCCATGGCAAGCAGCCAGAGAAATAGCGCGCCCTTGGCGGGAACGGTCGTGGTGATCATGGTACACGGCAG
>CAMEMX010000162.1 GCA_945927915.1 uncultured Clostridia bacterium | reverse complement strand
AATTGGGGCCACTCAGCAGCGCCGCCGTCATTTCCCCCAGCCAGCGGGCATGGCGCTCCTCGTCGCCCGCCAGCGCGGAAAAGAGCGACGTCTGCTCCGGAAAGCGCCGCGCAGCGTCGCGGTATACCCGCGCGGCCTGCGTCTCGCCGGCAAAGGCGGTGCGCAGGGCGGCGGCGAAGGAGCGGTCGGTGTCGGTCGCGGCGGGCTGCACCTGCGGCCGGACGCCGAACAGGAGAAAATAGAGCGCGCTCAGCCGCCGGGCATGCCGCGCCTCGTCGTGCGACATCCGCCAAAGCCTCTGGGCGGTCGCGCCGCCGCGTGCGGCGAGGCGGCGGTAGGTCATCGCGGCGGCGTATTCGTCAGCCAGCCAGCGCAAAAGCGTATCTTCGTCGGGCGCGGTCTGCGGCGGCTGCATCACGCGGCGCCAGACCTCCTGCACCTGTACGGGATCGTAGATGTCCATAGAATTCCCCCTTTGCGGATTCGTGCCATTCTATGCCGAAGCGGAGGGAAAATTGCACACAGCACGCAAAACCCGCGCCGGACAAGTCCCGGCACGGGTTATGCTTGCATTCTTCTGCACGCGGCGGGGACATGTCCCCGCCCTACATAATCTATTCTCTATTCACTATTCTCTATTCACTATTCTCTATTCACTGTTCACAAAACAGGCAATACATTGCCACGTCGGGCTGTCGCCCTCCTCGCAATGACAAAACCGGTAGTTCCTGCACCGGCGCGCCCAGTGGTCGCGCCCTACGGTTTCTATCGAAAGTGCCTGCACCGGCGCTACGAGGCCGGGAGTTGGGCGGCGGTCAGCTCAATGTCGAAGCGCCTGCCGTGGCGGTAGAGCGTCAGCGTGACCGTTTCGCCGCTGTCCCCGGCGGCGAAGACCTCGGCAGAGGTCGTCACCGCCTCGCCCTCCACGGCGAGGATCACGTCGCCGGGCAGGATGCCCGCCCGTTCCGCCGCGCTGCCGGAATCGACGCTGCGGACGATCACGTCGCCGGGCAGCTCCCAGTAGCGCTGCTCCGCCTCGCCCAGCTCCGAAAGCTCCATGCCGAAGCCGCTGCGCGCAGCCGTGACCGGCTGGACGGCATGGTTCAGCGGATAGTCCCCAAGCGCCGTGGTCTCGGTGGCGCCCGTCTCCTTCGCCGAGGTGTTGCGCCCCAGGGGGTCATAGTGGACGGCGAGCGTGATGAGGTTCGCCGCGAGCAGCAGCGACAGCAGCGACAAAATCAGCGGAAGCTGCGATTTTTCCGTCTCCGGGCGGCGGCCGGTGCCGTAGTAGCCGTCGTTCTTCTGCGGACGGTGGTCGGTATTGTTTTCCATGGCGCACCTCCTTTCGGCGTTCTGTCAGCGTTCTATCGGGTCAGCGAGAGGGTGAAGGTAAATTCGGTCCTGCCGTCGGCGCTGGTGACATAGACGTCCTCGCCGTGCGCCAGCACGATGGTCTTGACGATATAAAGCCCCAGCCCGACGCCGTCGCGGTCGGTCGAGCGGCTCTTGTCGGTCTTGTGGAAGCGGTCGAAGATCAGCGGCAGCTCCTCCGGCGCGATGGTCGGGCCGGTGTTGCCGACGGTGACGACGGCGCTGTTGCCCTGCCGCCGGACGCGGACGGACAGGGTGCCGCCGTGGTTGACAAATTTGACCGCATTGTCGAGCAGGTTATAAAGCACCTGCATGATGGAATCCTGCATGGCGCGAACCGTCAGGCCGAACTCCGGCATATCAATGTCGACGTTCAGCTCCTTCTGGTTGATGCGCTGCTCGAAGCTCAGAAGCGCCTGTCCCGCCGTCTCGCAGATGTCGAAATCCGACAGCTTGTCGGGCGGGATGCCCTGGTCGCGCAGGCGCGAGACGTCGAGCATATTGCGCACGAGCCGCGACAGCCGCCGCGCCTCCGTCGCCACCAGCTCCATATAGTGCCGGTGTTTTTCCGGGGGGATCGTGCCGTCGAGCATTCCGTCGAGGTAGCCAGCGATGGTCGTCATCGGCGTTTTCAGCTCGTGGCTGACGTTCGCGACGAACTCCTGCCGCACGGTCTCGGAATTTTGCAGGGCGATGGCCATATTGTTGAACGCGACGGCCAGCTCCTCGATCTCCTCGTTCTGGTTGCCGGTCGGCACGCGGACGTTGAGGTCGCCGTGGGCGATGCGCCGGGCGGCGGCAGCCATGTCGCGGATGGGCTTGGTCTCGCGGCGGGTGAGGTAGGGCGCGGCAAGCAGCGCCACGACCAGCACAAACAGCGCCGTGACCATGAAGATGCGCAGCGTCTGCCCCGTCAGAGCGTTGAGCGTCGATTTTTCCACCGAGGCCACGACGATGCACAGCACGCTGCCGTCGTCAGCCGTGACGGGCACGGCGACGGCAAGACGCGCCTGCCCGTAGAGCTTCGTCGCGCCGGCATCGACGCGCTGCTGCCCGCTCTGCGCGACCTTTTCCGCCGTGTCCGCGCCGATCGTGCGCCCGATGTGCTCGCAGCGCTGGATGTCCATGGCGCAGATGTGCGCGATACCGTCCGCGTCGCAGATCAGAATGTCGGTCTCGGACGCCGCGGCGGCGACCGCCAGGTTCGTCCGGAAGCCCCAGTCGTTCAGATAGGCGACGGAATACGCCTCCACGAGCGCCGCCACGGAGTCTGCCGCGCCGGTGAGCGAGCTTTCGCGCTCCTGCACGGCGTAGCGGTTGAACAGCGCCCGGAACGCCACGCCGATCATCACCGTTGCGGCGAGCAAAATGCAGATGATCAGCGTGAGCTGGCGCCGGAACGTCGTTTTCATCGGTCGTTGACCTCGAATTTATAGCCGACCGACCAGACGGTCTTCAGCTCCCACTTGTCCGACACGCCCTCTAACTTTTCGCGCAGGCGCTTGATGTGGACGTCGACGGTGCGGGTGTCGCCGAAATAGTCGAAGCCCCAGACCTCGTCTAAAAGCTGGTTGCGCGTGTAGACGCGGTTGGGCGTCGAGGCGAGGTGATACAGCAGCTCCATCTCCTTCGGCGGCGTCGGCACCTTTTTGCCGTCGACGGTCAGCTCGAAGGCGTCCATGTCGATGACGAGCTTGTCGAAGGTCAGACGGCGTGCGGCCTTCTCCGGCTCGATGCCGCTGCGGCGCAGGACGGCCTCGATGCGCGCCAGCACCTCCTTCATCTCAAAGGGCTTGGTGATGTAATCGTCCGCGCCCTGCTTCAGACCCGCGACCTTGTCCTCCGTCTCGCTCTTGGCGGTGAGCATGATGATGGGCGTTTTGCTCTCGGCGCGGATGGTGCGGCAGACGCCCCAGCCGTCCATGCCGGGCAGCATCACGTCGAGCAGCACCAGAGACGGCTGCTTTTCGTGAAACAGCTCCACGCCGCGCAGGCCGTCGTGCGCGATGGCGACCTCATAGCCCTCTTTTTCCAGATATAAGCGCAGAAGATCCGCGATGTTGCGGTCGTCCTCCACGATCAGCACGGTTCTTGCCATGCAAATGCTCCCCCTTTTCTGTTTCTTTTTTCATTATAGCGCCAAAATGCCGTTTTGGGTGAACAATTTGTGAATTGGCGCAAATTTGTCCGGCACGTTGCTTTGGGCTAAGG